>NZ_FRDJ01000001.1:0-300000 GCF_900143265.1 Fervidobacterium gondwanense DSM 13020
AAACCTTCCAATAATGCCCTGATGGTTCCATGCCTAAGATTACGTTGTTTAACCCTTCCTTTTGCTTAATAATTCTTATTTTTTCCTCTAACATTTTAATACCATCTATGGTATTATTAATCTTGAAAGGGCTAATCAAATCAATTCCACGATAATCAGTCATCCTAACCCAATGATTTCTTTTAGCAACATCAATACCGACAATTAGAGTGTCTTGAGAAATTCTTGAAACTTTTGGATTAACATACTTTTGTTCCATGGTATCGCCTCCTGATTTTAGTGTGATGGGGTAATTATATATTATCAGGAGGCGATACTTTTTTCAAAATCTATTTTTCCTTACAGGAATGCTATTATTAAGGATATCATAAACACTATACTACAACCACAAGCTTAGAGAAAACTTAGAAAAATCCAGAATAATATTCTAAGGATTTTCTAAGAATATGGGTGTAGAATATAGTTGTGATTCTGAACGGAGGTGATAAATATGATGCGTTGGTGGTATGGATTTCCCGCTTTTGGTGCAGGTTGTGGTGGTTGGTTTGGAGCACTTTGGTGGTTGAAGCCTATAATTTCTTTCGGGCTTTTCATATTGGCTGTATACATAATTTACAGATTATTCTTTGCTAAGGGAGTGTTTTTGAGACATAAGTCAGAAGCAATCCAAATCTTAGACGAAAGATTCGCAAGAGGAGAAATCACAGAAGAAGAGTACAGGAAAATGAAATCGCTTTTGGAAGAAAATAACCACAGATAAAATTACAACTGAGACAATGCAGAACCGCCCCCCAGTACCCCTTTTACTTTCCCCTCCCAGTGGAAAAGAAAGAAAAGATGCCCCCAGCGCAAACATGGGGGCGTTTTTGTATTCAAAAACTTTTTTCATTAACGCTCTGCTTTCTTGAAACCAATTAAATCAAGCCCTTTTTGAACATATTTGTTCTTCATGACTATATCCCAAATCATACCGGTTTTGTAGTTCTCAATCATCAAGATCTCTATTCCCTTATCGATGCCTATATACATCTTAGAAACCCAACTTTTGTCGAGATTGTATGCGTCTTTAAAACCATACTCTCCCCATAGTTCAGGAACGTTGTCGAAGTAGTATTTGGCCGTGTCTTCAACGATTTCAGGTGTAAATATTATTGAACCGATTGCACCACACGGTGGAACTGTTCCATCCGTTTTGTGCTGGGTGTTGTTGTTTGCTGATGGTGGTGCACCGAAATCTCCCCTGTAACCTTGCGGTGAATCGCAAGCTGTCAACCCCCACGACTTTTCATGCAAGGTCTTGTAATGATCGTGCATGTCTTTACAGAATTCCCAGTTGGCGAGCGTTGCCTTCACCGAATTTTCAAACCAATTTACACCATCTTTGTCTGCGATTTCCTTGAAATCGATCCATGCGTGCGAGAATTGATAAGTGAAGAGAGAGCCAGTGTACGTGTAGATGAGTTCATAATCTTTGTACCTTCCGATTTTTCTTTCGAACGAATAGTACACAGATGGGTCGATCGAGTGAGTCGGTGAAGCTACTCCGAGGATATACATAATCAACTGCTCGGCGTATCCATCCCAATTCCCGAAAAATCCCCTCTCGTAAGTGTAGCCCATATAGTATTGGTTCTTCTTGATGTCAATATACCATGGAAAATCTACACGCGCGTATATATCCTCAAAAGTACTGTAAACACTTCCTCCGAAATATTCTCCGACCGTTAAAGCTCCCATCAAAAATAGTGCGGTATCGATGACGGATATTTCGGATTTCCACGCCCTCTTACCATCTTTCATGTTTACGAAGTGGATAAAGAAACCATTTTTCTGCTCAACTCTATCTCTAAACGTTTCGAGAGTTTTTAAAGCTCGTTGATAACCATCATTCTTCGAAATCCAACCACGTTCAACAGCAATTGGTATAGCGCTCAATCCAAATCCAACTGAAGCGATGCTTGATACAGACTTTTCTAAGGTGTTGTCCAGTATGAGCCCGTAACCTTCATCTGTCTGAGATACTTCATTCCAGAAAAAGTTGAACGATAATCTCTGCTCTAACTCAAGTATTTCGTTTTGTTTCATCGTCGAAATGTCCTCCCATTCCTTCAATTTTTCTTATAAACAAATCCCAAATTTTTCAGACCTTCCTTAACATATTGAATATCCATAAAAACCTTCCAAACAATTTCGTCTTTGTAATTTGCAATCATTACTAACGTGATCCCTTTATCTATGCCTATGTAATCCGTTGCGTACCAGTTTAAATCCAAGTTGAACGCATCCTTCAGTCCGTATTTTCCAACGAGATTCGGCAGTTTGTAGTAGTTTTCTACAGCCCAAAGGGTTTCCTTTGGCGTAAAGACGATCGAACCGAGCGCTCCAGCCGGCGCTAACGTTCCGTCTATCTGGTGCACCGTGTTGTTGTTTCCAGAAGGGGGGGTTCCAAGAAGCCCGTTGTAACCTCTATTTGTATCGCACGCAGTGACGCCCCAACCGATTGTAAAGCTTTTGAACTTTTCTGAGTTATCAATACAGTAATTGTAATTTGCAAGGCTTGCTTTGACAGAATTTTCGTACCAATTTACTCCAAGTTTATCATACCAGTTCCTGAAGTCTATCCATGCGTGGGAATATTGATATGTGAAAAGTGAACCGAACCAAGAGTGTATGAACTTTTCGCCCTTGTAGCTACCGTAATTTCTTTTAAATGAGTAATAAACAGCTGGATCTATTCGGTACTTCTCATTCGGAGTTCCAGCTCCAAGTATGTAGAGCATCAGCTGTTCAGCATAGAAATCCCAATGTCCTTCAAAACCTTTTTCCGGATAGTACGCCATGTAGAAATAGTTTTTCACAGGATGAACCATCTTGTTCCAGTTTATGCGTTCATAAAGTTGTCTTGCCTTATCCCAAACTTGTCCTCCAAAGTATCTTCCCGCTGTGAGCACACCACACATCAGTATCGCGGTATCTATCGTCGATACCTCACTGTTCCAAGCACGTTTTCCAGTGTTGATGTCTAAGAAGTGATAGAAGAAGCCATTGAAGTGCTCAAGTTTGAGTAGTGTCTCTAAAGTTCCTAAAGCCTTTTTGTATCCATCTTCCTTCGTTATCCATCCTTCCTCCACGCCGATTACAAGCGCTGTCAATCCAAATCCCGTTGAAGCGATGCTTGCAATCGTTGGGTTACCTGGGTACCTATCGCGCACCAAACCGTAACTAGGACTCTTTTCATTCCAGTTCGTTTGCTCAAGGAAGTACATGAACGAGCCTTTGTACTCTTGCAGCAGTACATCAGGCAGAACATTCCGAGCAAACGTTGATAAGCTCAGAATTACTAAAAAGAAAACAAGAGTGCTTTTAATCTTAGAAGCCGACATTTTCCTCACCCGCTTTCAATTAGCATCTAACTCTTCTATCTATATCTTACTCACGACATCTCACTCACCAGTTATTCCAGTCCTGTCTATACTTTCAACAAACCAGTCTTGAGCGAAGAAATAAATCAGGAGCAGAGGTACGATGCTCAAGAGCGTGCCCGCCATGACAACTGCCTCATTTATTGTTCTGCCTGTAGCAACGCCGGGCGTTGCTTGATATATCCTTCTGAACGTATCTTCGAATCTTTGAAGTTGCAGCGGCAGAGTCGTCCACTTTTCGCCCAAGTACAGCGCCGTAATAACCGTATCGTTCCAGTACCACACAAGCGAGAACAAAAACGATATCAGATATGCCGGCACAGCGGAAGGTGCGACGACTTTGTAGAAAACGGTGAAGGTTGATGCACCATCGATTTTGGCTGCCTCCTCAAGCGATTTTGGGAACATGTTGAAGAATTGGTAGAAAATAAGAATGAATATTGCACTCCTGATTCCTTGCGCAAACGTTGCGGGCAAGACCAACGACCATATCGTGCCGAGAAGATTCAAATCCTTAAACATGAGGAACTGAGGAATCATAGTTACTTGTGGCGGTAATATGAAAGTGGCAATAGCTATCGCAAGAAGGATATTCTTTCCTGGAAATTTGAATCTCGAGAATCCGTACCCCACTAACGATGCTGAGAACGTTTGGAGTACAGACGGCACTACTGATACAATTATCGTTTGAATAAGCACGTTTGCATAGTCTAAAACCTTAGCCGCATCTTTGAAATTGCCTGTGTACAATTTGGTAGGAATCCACTTCACTAAGGGGTTAACTAAATCTGAAACATCCATAAAACTGTAAGAGAGCATGTATATAACCGGATATACGAAGACGAATCCGATGAGAAGCAACAGAAAATATGTACTCGCAAGCTGAACTGAATTGACAGCTCTCTTCTTAATCAAGAGCAGTTCGTACTTGTTTGTCTTGCTCATGACACCCTAACCCTCTTTCTGTATATAGACGCTATCAACACAAAGGCACCGATTACTATCAGAATTGCGATGAAGTAAATCCAAGAAAGTGCTGATGCGTAGCCCAACCCTCTTTCCGGTCTGTACATATCTACAAGTATTTTTTGTATTATAGGGCTTGTTGCGAATGTTGATACAGTAACGATAGTGTAGATTATGTTAACGAGCGTAAAAGACGCAAGAACTGGCATAGTTATTTTCCAGAGCATCTGCCAGCTTGACGCACCGTCGATCTTTGCCGCTTCGTACATGCTCCTGTCTATCTTCTGCAAACCTGCAAGGTAGATGAGAATCTGTACACCAGAGTACCAGAGTATCATTATAAATCCTGAAATAAACATTCCAACTACCCTTGCAAACGCAGGTGGAAGGCTTGATTGCAGATCCCGTATAAACTGGAAATTAGCCAAACCAGAGAACGTCATCGCACCTTTATCCATAAGTTTACTAAAAACAGGACCGCTTGATATTACAACTGGTAGGAAATAAATCGTTCTGAAAAATCCCCTGCCCTTTATTTTCATGTTCAAAAGCAAAGATGTGACAAGTGCAAAAGATACGATGATCGGCACAAAAACAAACATCTGCATGAAATAATCTATAAGAAGCTGTGGATAATTTACGTCCGTCAAAAACGCATCTTTAAAGTTTTTTAATCCGACGAAAAACGTCCTCACACCCTCGGCTGTCACTTTCACCTCGTTGAGGCTGTAATAGAAAGTTCGTATCAGCGGTATTAAAGTAAAAATCAAGAAACCTACGATCCAAGGCGAAACAAAAATTAATCCCTTTATAGCTTCGCGCGTGCTGAGTTTCAATTTCACAGAACCACCTCTTCCTCACTGCTTATTAATTACCGCAAAGGACATAGGTTCTACGGTAATTCCATCTACATTTATAACCTTGTCCGTGTAATTGAAGACTACAACAGTTTCATTTTCATAGGTGACCTTATATACGCCTTTCGAAATCTCCTGCCTGTGCCTTGGAACAGATAAGAAAAATCCAAGCGCTTTGCTGTACAACTCTCGAGCTTCTTTGATCTTCTCGTACCAGTCAGTAAACTTAGTCGATATTAAATCTCTTGATTGCGTTTCAACAAGCTTTTCAGAATTCTCCCAAGTCAGGTAGAACGACGGAAGAACGCCGTATTCTATACATTTCAAAAGCTCGTAATTGTAATCTGAGGACAAATTAAGCGGTTTTGAAAACACAGGACCGAAATGCCTGAGAATATACGGAACAATCGGAAATTCTTCATCCTCAATTTCGTACATGGAATTGGAAAGGGGAGCATCGGATATCATACCTGCAACTTTTGTTACATACCAGTTTGTCCCATATACGATAGCCTTTGACATCTTCGAAAAAGCCTCGCTCAATACCTCGAAGACATCTTGCCGGTTATCGGTGTAAGTGGAGTACATAAGCTTACCAAAGGTTCCAATCGCAAAATTGCTTATACCGTACTCTGAAAACTCCGCCAATTCCTCATCTAAAATTCTTTTCACTGCGTACGGTGAGATTATGTAAGTATTTTCATACTCCATAAGCTGTTCTAATCTATTCTGTGCTATGTAGTTCTTTCGAACGCTTTTAGACTCTTTCGAAACACTGATATATTCAACGTAGAAATAATCTTTTGAAAGGTTATTTGCGTTATTCATAACTTTTTTCTCGAACGGAATATGGATAGGAGAATTAATCGACAAACCGCCCTTCGAATAACCGCGCAAAACAAAAATGTTTTCTTTCGATATTCTGTTCAACATCTCTTTCATCTTCGTTAAATCTTCTTCCGTCGTCATTTCGACCAAAGAGTATCCAAAAGTGGATTTTTTAGCCTCAGACATTAGGATGTCGAACTTAAACATTGGTGCTCTTGATTCTACAGCAGTTTTTTCCTCTACGTACTCTTCAACAAATCGTCTAAGTAAAGAATACTCAAGAGAGTATTCAGACGGCTGACTTATGAAGAAATATCGGACTGAAAAACTTGTCGTATTGATTTCCTCTTGAGGTATAGTTATACCTTCCCCAGCTTTGTTGAGCAACTTCTTGTGCATATCTCTCAAGACTATTCGCGGGGATATCCAGTTAAAAGGTGTAACAATACCTGATCTATACGCATTTATCTCTGCATAAAAGTCGCCTTTTTCGATAACACCCAAAAGCCCTTTCGAATTCTGGCCCTCGTTGTATATAATCCCATAAATTGGCAGAGCGTAGTTCTCGGGTGATTTTACGTTCTTGAAGTACTTGTAAGGGATAACTTCTTGGAACCCGATATCTTCACCATACATCCTCATCTTCAATGGAGCGGTAGCGGTAGTTGTTTTTGAAAGGTCAATCTTTGCCCCGACACCGTCCGCTACTAAGAAACTTCCAGCTACTGTTCCTTTTGACGCTCCAATGTATGGATATACGTAAATTCCCAAAATCTTGTATTCGCTTTCTTTGATATTATTCACGGAAATCCTTAGAGAATCATCTACGAGTTCGTAAATAACATCGAATGAGATCCCGACATTTCCGAATCTTACATGAGCTGTCAGCGATGAATCAGCATAAGAATATTTAGAAACCTCGCCATCTCTTGTCAAATACGCTCTCCTAACATTTTTAGAAGAGTCGTAAAATTCTACGCTGATACTTGAATTGAAGAACAGATTCCAAGTTTGGTTCAGTTCGCTATCTTCATTCGGCATAACGGACTTCCAGATAGCACCATTTCGTTTGTCCTCGACTATGAACGCGAGTGATCTTGGATCGATACCAACACTTAGAATGTTATTTTCGAGTTTCAGCAAATAATCCGGAACATGAAATCTGTAAGGTGCCTCCTCAAAGGTCTTTTGAGTGACCTGAGTAACAACCTCTGGTCCACTCTTAACCAAGAGTGCTATGAGCACTATTGTTAAGAACACCAAAACGCTTTTAAAGGCAATTCTTCTTATCGCAGAATACTTATCTGACTTTAGCACGGAAGATCAACTCCTCGAAGACAGAGGTGAAGAAAGAAATCTCTTCTCTCACTAATATCGAAACTATGGCTATCAAGATAGTTATCAGTATCATCGCGAAGATCGTAAGCAAAATGTTCTTAACTGTCTCACCAAATGAGAAGTTGTGTATCTGCGCTATTACGATGAAGAGTAATATGAGCGACCAACCCCAGATTACTTGCATAGAGAATGTGTAGATGAAAGACTCATTCAGTGTAAGTATGTTTGTGATTAAAGCTATAGGAACTGAGAATAGGATATACGGTAAGAACGATACTATAGTACCGATGAAGATATCCTTGAATCGCCCCTCACCTTCTGATATTTCACTCACGAGGAAGTTTCCAAGAACGAAAAGGAAGAAGAGCCTGTAAGTATCAACAAAGAGATTCAAGAAATCTATCCTCTTAGCTCCAAATCCAAAGAACAAAGGCGAACCTATGAGTCTGATAAGTATATTTTCCAAGTAAAGTATTAGATACAGGATAATCCCGGTTACAAAGGAAATGCTGTTATGTTTTTTCAATTCGTAAACGCCATCGAATGGATTTTTCAAGAATAAAATAGTGTATTTAATTTGCCTCAGTATCCAGTTGTCTTTCAATTTCTTTCTGCGTTCGCCTTTTTGTATTATCCCCTGTCTAATCAAAACCGTTCTTATCAAATCAAACAATGCGATTGCCACTACTAACACGAAAATTGGTCCAACTATTCTTTGAATCCACTGATTGCGTATGTACCAAAATGCGTCGGAATAGCCCTTTGAATCTTGTGCCAATCTGAAATATTCGAACGCTGTTGAATAATTCTCTTTCTTGAACTCTACATTTCCAAGCACCCTGTATGTAAGTGCGAATGCTGAGTTCATCTGTTTTATTTCTCGCCATATCTGTTCGCTTTCCATATACATTCCCTGGTTGTAGTAATGCACGCCTTTTAACACAAGACTGCCAAATTTCGTCGGTCTGAGTACGACAACGCTTCCATCCTCCTTATCCAGAACGAATATCTTTCCATCTTCGGAAACGGTAATGGCGGCTGGTGTTCTGAATAACCCCAACCGGTTCTCGTAGAAACTCTGCCCACCGAAGGCAAAAATTAAATTTCCAAGCAAGTCGTAAGTGTAGATCATCCCATTTGTCGAGAGCGCATAAACATTCCCGAGGCTATCAAGTGCGATATCAATGAAGTTTACGTCTGATACAGCCAGAGACGGATAGACATTCACACCGGCCACGTTGAATCTCTTAATTGCATCTTCAAATAACCCCTGTGTCACTGTCCAAACCGAATTGACCGAATCTATTGCCAAACTCGTTGGCGAAGGAGGTCTTATCCTCAGCAGCTGGGCTTTTTGAGATTCTGTAAAGACGAGCCTTTGGAGTACCATCCTGAGCGTAACCTTTGGCGTGTTTGCACCAAAAAAGCTTAGGAATCTACCTTCGCTATTGAAAACTGCAAGCCCGTTCGTCACGCCCTGACATACGACGTATATGTTCCCCCTCTTGTCAGCTGCAACTTTTAGAGGTATGAAATCGTTCGACTTTCCGTATATTGGAGACTCGGGTTTTGTAATCGTGAGCAACAATTCCCCATCATTTGAAAACTTGTAGACACTCTGTCCCCAGGAATCTGCAACGTAGACGTTGCCGTTATCGTCTACGTATATCCCCTCAGGGTTCAACAACTGTCCTTCCCCGATGTACGAATAAGTTCTGCTCCCCATATCGAACACTACAACTACAGCATTCTGAGTATCCGCAAGGTAAAGTTTGCCAAATTTCCAGAATATATCAGAAACTGAACTTGTATCGAAAATCAGCTTTTCGAAAGGTTCAAATGCGTCCTGTATGCGAACTATATTGTTACCCACACCGAGTGTGTAGGTATAATACGGCGTATTAGCAAAGAGTGTTAATGTAAAGAGTAATGAAAAGAGAAAACAAAAGATCAAGACAAATCTCATAGCTGACAACTTCATATTCTTGTCTCCTTCGTGATGGGTGATTATTATTTAATACCTGAGTGCGCCATAGTGTTCATTACTTTGCTCTGCGTGAATATGAATATTATCAAATTGGGCAAGAACATTATAGAAGCGGCTGCAGCTGCAATACCTGCACCGGCAACCGTACCGGCACTTCCACTTAGCGTCGACATGTAATACGCAAAATTCTTTAAACTCTCGTTGTTTATGTATATAAGTGATGCTTCTGTTGAATTCCACGCAGTCTGGAACGACAGAATCGCTACAGTGGCGACTGCGGGTCTTGTAAGTGGAAGAATAACCTTCAAATATATATACCAATCGCTCGCACCGTCGATCTTCGCAGCTTCGATCAACGAATCTGGAATTTGATCAATGAATTGCTTTACTAAAAACAATCCAACGGGCATTGCGAGGTTTGGCAGGATGTGAGCAAGGAAGTTATCGATGAGTCCGAGCCTCGCA
Organism: Fervidobacterium gondwanense DSM 13020; assembly: GCF_900143265.1. Taxonomy (NCBI): domain Bacteria; kingdom Thermotogati; phylum Thermotogota; class Thermotogae; order Thermotogales; family Fervidobacteriaceae; genus Fervidobacterium; species Fervidobacterium gondwanense. The sequence goes on from NZ_FRDJ01000001.1 coordinate 9,864, forward strand.
ATAATAACGTACCTTGGAATAGAGACTGCGATTGGGACAAACATAAGTGCTAACGTATTGATTTCAAATAATAATTTCTTTAGTCTAAAATTCTTCTTAGAGAGTATATATCCAGCCATCGTGCTGATGAGAATCGATAAAAACACTACGGCAATCGATATTAAAAAGCTGTTGAAAAGATACCGGCTGACAGGTATGCCGGACTGTGTCATCGAGCTGAACAAAAGCCTGAAGTTCTGCAGAGTCGGGTTCCTCACAAATATCCGTGGTGGAAATGCGAAGAGTTCACTGTACGGTTTGAATGCGTTTGAAAAGATGAAAACAAGGGGAATCGCCATAAAAATGGCGAGTGGTATCAAGAATACGTAAAATTTTATTTGACTCTTATCGAACCTCTCTGGATTTATCTTAGTACCTTTAAATGCCATCTACATCACCCCTTGAACAAGAAAAGCGAACCTTGTCAATCCTTCTCTAAAAACAGTGCCCAGACGAATTTTGAACTTACCCAAATCATGATTAAGAGGACGACGGAAATCGCAGCAGCGTACCCCATTTCGTACCTCATAAATCCGAAATCTTCGATGTGGTTCACTATGAGCTGACCGGAGTACTGAGGCGTCGGATTCGATCCTGAGAGCATGACTCCAATATAACCAGCCTGAAACGTCGAAACAACTGACATAACTGCACCGAATAGCATTTGCGGTTTCATCATTGGTATCGTGAGATAGAAGATTTCTTGCCACCTTTTCGATATCCCATCGACATAGCCAGCTTCGTATATCTGCGGGTCTGTGTTCAACACGCCTGCGAGCATCGCTAAGAAACCAACCCCCATACTGCTCCACAAAGTTACTATAACCATAGTGGTAAAAAGGTACTTTGGCGACTGCAGCCATTGGACGGGCTGATCAATCAGTCCAAGCCTTAACAAAAAGCTATTCAGATATCCAGACTTATCACCGCTAAAAATCGTCAACCATATAACCTGCATCGCAACGCCAACGGTCATTGATGGTGAGTATATTATTAGAGAAAGGATAGTTCTCGGCACCCTTGGAATCTGGGCTAACATCCATGCAAGGAAGAATGCCAAGAAATAACCCAACGGACCTACGATGATAGCGAATTTTATCGTATTCGGAAGAACGTACTGCATAAAGACACTGTCGGTCGTAAAAAGAGAAATATAGTTCTTCACGCCAATGAATCTTGGAAATTGTATAGTGTTGAAATTTGTGAACGACAGCAAAACAGCGAGTATCGTTGGAAGAATTATAAATATGCTGAAGAGCAAGATATAAGGAGAAAGGAATGTAATTATCCATTTGCGATCGTATTTTTTCATTCAACCACCTTCTCTATTTATACCAAGTGAGAATATCTTCCAGTTCGTAAATCTTGAACGGTCTAACCGGTTTACCGTTTTCGTAATATCCGAATTCTTCAAGCTTCCTTGCGAACTCTTTGTTAACAACATTGATGCCGTCGTCTACAGCAACCCTCAACGGTTTACCTTCGAGAACAACCTTGTTCCAGATATTACTGATTTCCCTCTCCAAGATATAGCTTGCCGGCATCTTTGGAACTTCCTGCAACCACTCAAACTGTGACTTTATAACTGACAAATCTGACTGTCTTATTGGCAACCAACTTACAGCATTCCTATTTGCAGGAATCATTAAAAACTCTATACCGTAAGTGCTCACTACTTGATTTATAAATTGCCTTTGGGTTTCTTCTGAAAGCCACCATTTTACAAATTCCCACGATTCCATAGGATATTTCGTGTCATTAAATATCGCAACCGCTTGAGCAGAACCAGTCTGCCATCTTTCGATCACACCGTTCCACTCAACACCCGGCGACGGCACTATCGACCACATGCCTTTCAATTCAGGAGCTGCGATGGTTAACTGGACATACGTTCCGAGGTTGCCAACACCGATCGGAATTTCACCTTTTCTAAAGCTTTCGAAGAAATTGGCTACTTGAGTTGGAATACCGTACATGGTGAAGAGTTCTGTCATCTCTTTTAACGCCCTTAAAGTTTTACTATCGCCTATCGCTGTTTTCAAACCATCATCTGTAAAGAGTTTACCGTGGTACTGATAGATGAACGGTGCGGTTGTCATCCAAGCTTTGAACGAAGTCGAGCCACCCAATGGTAAATAAAAATTCATCCCGTTCCTCTGAAGCTCTGGAAGTATAGTCTTTACATCTTCCCACGTGTTTGGTATCGGTATCTTCAAGTAATTAATAATATCTGTCCTGTAGAATAACACATAGAAATCGAGTGTTTCGGGCAACCCATAGCAATGTTCCTCGTACAAGTACGGAAGAAGTGATCCCGGATAGAAATTCTTTGAGTATTCCACAAAATCCGAGAACCTTCTCAAATCAAGTGCAGCTCCCCTTATTCCCATCTCAAAAGGAATCCAGTTGCTTATTCCAAGTGCGATGTCCGGTGATTTCTTCGCAGCATTCGCCAGGATCAACTTCCCTTCGTCCCGCATTATCGACAGGTCAACGTATATTCCCGTTTTAGGAGTGAACTCCTTGTCCACAAGTTGTTGGAGAATATCCACGTACTGTCTTGGCCTGTTCACCCAGACTTCCAACACCACTTTTGATTCAGCAGTTTCAGTGTACGATTTTTGCCTGATAAACGAATGTACGAACCGCTTCAAACCTTCCAAAAAGATCTTAAAAAACGAAACCTTCACAGTCCGGTCAATATCTTTCCCTTGGTAGATATAAATCTGATCGATCGTAAGTGGCATCTGCTGGAGTCCGTTGTACGCATTTGAAAGCTCTGACAATACCGACCCGGTACTTCCAACAAGCATCTCTATCCTGTTTGGAATCTTGTTTGGGTCCTTTCTCAAACGTTCCAAGAACATTTCAACTATATTCAAAGACACGTATTCGGTATTCGATGTATTTTTATTTATTTGAGCAATCTCTTTCTTTAGCTCTCTTGTCTTTGAAATCAAATATGCGAGTTTTTCATCTATATCTGGGAAATAATCTCTTATCTCCCACTCAATATTCCTATCTGTCTGCCCCCCGGATATGTATTTCACTTTTAAGGCGAGATCATTTATATAATCAATCATTGATTTCAAATCGTTTAGAACGTTCGAATAGACAGAAGCGTTAACTTCGAAAGAAACTGTATGGATCCCCTTCTTTAAATAGAAATACAATGGTTCTCCATTTCTTGCGTTCAAAGTTTCTATTTTCCAATTTGTCGTATACTTAAACGGTAAGTAAATCATATCTTCATAAAGAACTTTTCCATCGATATAAACGGTTCTAAAGCTTGTGAAGTCTGGTTTCGAATTCTGTAGATACTTCACAGCTAATTTATAATATCCATCCTGTGGCACTTCAAAAGAATACGTGACAATTTGCCCCGGCTGTTTCCAGTTATCTCCACCGAATGCGTTGAGAAGCAAGTTGTATGTGGTGTACGGAACTACCTCCGGCGTTCTTATCGATATCGCATTCGTCGAAGGATCACTCTTCATCTGTGGGCGCTCTGCCTCGATTATTACCTTACTATCTCCCGTGTTCTCTCTTGCACCTTTCGGTAATGTATAAGCCTGTGGCTTCACTGGCCTTTCCAAGACCACTCGTTTTAGATTTATACTCCCGCTTTTGAGAGTTATCTTAAGCCTCGTAATCGGCGGATCTACTTTGAAGAAAAGTGGTTCTTTCTCAATTCCCGTAGGGCTTTTCAAGTAATAAGAAAATACTTCACGAACGATATATTGGTTCGGTAAAACTTCATCGTTGTACCTGTTCTTTGGGAATTTACCTTCTTCGTATTTCCAAAATTGGATCAGCGGAATGCCTTGCGCTTCTATAAAAGGTACGCTGTCGTTTAAAGTTACAGAGATTTCTGGAGGTAATATCTGCTTTGATGTTACAACATAATCCAGTCGGATGTTCCAAACTCCGGAATTTTGACAAGGTATTTCAAACTCAATTGAACCACCGGCTTGCATATCAACAGATAACTGGGGAGAACCCCAAAGGGTTTCCCCAGTTACGAGAGGGGTCGTGAAGAATCTTGAGAGTGCTTTGTGATATGTCATATAGTTATCTATGTCACTTGCTTTTTCATAATCTTGTGCATATGTCGTTGTGAAAAAGATTATGGAAAACACTATCACTATTGCGATTAATACTTTTCTAATTATTTCAGTTCCCTCCTAAAAACTAAAGTCTGACAAATAGCTGTATGAATCGCCTGAGCTTACTTCGTCATCACAGCAATTTTCTTAACTGCATTTTGATACTGTTCGTTGGCTATTTTGTTGAGTTGTTTCACGTAATCTGCGATGTTGACGCTACCTCTCATTGCGTTCCAAATCACATCTCCGATGTTTGCATTTGGATTGTCTCCCACTTTGATACCCGTTGGTGCAGTCCATCTTGATTGGATGTAACCCGGAACGATTTTGACGCCCTCGATGATTCCAGTTCCAATCTTTGCATACGCTTCGTCAAGACCCGGGAAGAGCTTCTTCACTGCGAAGTACTTATCGAGTACGGCCTTTTCCGTTGTGAGGGGCAACGAAGACCACTGATTTTTCTTGTCTATTTCAAGTCTCTTGAGGATACCATCTCTTCCGAACGTTACGAATTTTGCGAACAAGAACGCTTCTTTTGGGTTCTTAGTTGTCTTTGATATAACGAAGAAGTCGCCGACAACCGGCGTTCTACCGCCGGGAACACCTATGAATCTGCTCTTGAAAGGCAGTGTTGCAAAGAATGTTGTATCCCATGTTCCAGACCATCTGATGGCTATCTTTCCCTGATTCCAAACATCGCCGTACCAACCTGCGTTGTACTGTTTCTTCTGCTCTTCCGGCAGAGCGTCGTAAACGTACTTACCTTGCCAGAGTTGCTTTGCAATGTTTACAGCTTCAAGGAACGACGGGTCATCCAAGTTGTACTGTTTTCCATCCCATGTGTACCATCCGAGCCTCAAGTTCTTCATCGCTGGATACCATTCAGGAATCTGTACTTCTTCGGCAAGACCGATGATTCCATCTTTTGGAATGGTGAGTTTCTTTACCGCATTCAAGAATTCTGCCCACGACGGTGCGAATTTCAATGGTTTGACGTTGTACTTCTCGAAGAGTTCGTCGTTTACAAAATATCCCATGAAGTAAAGACCTGCTGGCACACCGTAGATCTTGTTGTTGTAAACGGTAGCGTTTCTAAGAGGCGCTGGGATGTTCTTCCATTCTGGGTCAGCCAATGCCATTTTCGTGAGGTCAAGTGCCCAGTCGTTCGTCAACGCCATCGGTATGTTTGGAATCATTATCACATCTGGTAATTTACCAGCAGCCGCTTGAGCAATGAGCCAGTCTTCGTAGTTGCCTTCCGCTGTTACAATCTTCACTTCGATGTCTGGATAGAGCTTCATGAATTCCTGGACCATGTCCCTTTCGATATCAAGACCGAGGTTCCAGTTGACGTAAGTAATCGTTACTTTTCCAAACGATACTACGGCAAGAACTAAGAGTAAACCCGCCAAAAACACCTTTTTCATACAGCTTCCCTCCCTTTCATAAGGTAGTTGAAGGTAATTAACCGAGGATAACCTCAACCGTATGCTCTCTACCATCTTTAAGTATTGGAACTTTCTCAACTTCTTCTCCGTCTAATAAAAGCTTCTTAACTCCATAACTCACATTATTTGGGTTCTTCACTAAAACAGTGTAAAGCGTATTGCCAAAATAGCGCTTGTAAGTGAATCCAGACCAATTCGATGGAATGACGGGATCTATATCGAGATATCCATAGTTTGGCCTTATACCGAGAATCCAGTGAGTAGCTACTCTGTGCAACCACTGTGCAGAGCCTGTGTACCACGTCCAGCCCCCACGACCGTAGTGTGGAGATATCGGTCCGTCGGAATTGCCACACGTGACGTAGGGTTCTGCCCAGTATTTATCGATGTCCTCACTTCTGTAAGGCGGACATATACCTCTGTACGCTTTGTACATCGCCTCAACATCTCTCATCAAAGCAAACGCCCAGACAGCCCATGTTGCAGCGTGAGTATAAACTCCACCGTTTTCTCGCAATCCAGGTGCGTATCTTGTTATGTAACCTATATCGCTCCTTGGCTTCGTATAAGCTGGATATAGAAGTAGTGCACCGTAATCTTTGAGAAGATATTTCTTCACTGACTCCATAGCACGTATCTTTCTCTCTTCATCTGTAATATCGCTTATTACCGCCCATGTTTGCGCATTCAGGAAGATGAAACCTTCTTCGTTCTTCTTCGAACCTATCTCCTCCCCGTCGTCTTTCGTTGCCCTTATGAACCATTCACCATCCCATGCGTATCTATTGACCGATTCCTTTAAAACTTCCAATGTATCTTTGCATTTCGCTGCGAATCTCAAATCGCCTTTGAGTTCGATCAACGGTATGAATTCTTTAAGCAGCAAGTACATGAAGTGAGCGAGCCAGACACTCTCGCCTTTCCAGTCGGTACCAACGGCGTTCATCCCGTCGTTCCAATCGTTCTCTCCTATCAGCGGTAATCCCCTCGGTGAAAATCTTTTGAACGCTTTCTCTATTGCCCTCTTGCAGTGTTCATACAAAGTACCTTTTCCGCCATCAACGTAAGGTACAACTTCGTCGAGAATAGAATAATCCATCGTTTCCTTTATGTACTCTTGCGTGATGAATGGCAACCACAACAAGTCGTCCGAACAGTGAGTTCTTGGTCCGCCACCTCTGATAGTGAACCACCAGTGTAGTACATCACCCTCTTGGAATTGGTGCTCGGCATGTAAGAGTATCTGCTTTTTTGCGAGTTCAGGGTTAAGCGAGAAGAAAATCTGAGAGTCTTGAAGTTGGTCTCTAAAGCCATACCCTGCTGAAACTTGGTAATATCCCGACTTTGCCCATATTCTCCCAGAAATCGCTTGATACTTCACCCAATAATTCGTCATTATGTTAAGACCCTCGTCCGGTGTCTCGACCAATTCCTTTTCGAGCAAATCCAGCCAGAACTTTCTCACATTCTCGAATTCTTCCCTCGCTCTCTCCACATTTGTGTATCTTTTTGACAGTTCTTCAGCATCTTCTTCACCGATCTTAGCTGCTCCGACTGTGAAGACTATTTCTATTTCTTCCGTTGGTTCAAGCGTAAGTTCTACCTGCAAAGATGCACACGCATCGCCAAATCTATCGCACTTGTTGTCGAGCTTTTCGATCGTCATTGCAATTGGGAATTTTTCATCTTTGTACATACCAACAAAAGATTCCTTGTCGCACGTGAACGACTTTACAGGGAGGCTGACGCTGTGGAATGCTACATGGTCCCAATTCGTATTGTTCCATCTGCCCTTTTCATCGGGGAACTGACCCAAATACTTGCGCACGTATATCGTATTACCCTTGAACTCGGGGACTATAAAGAGCTTGTGAAACTCTCGATGTTCGTCTGGGAAGTTGCCAAGTACCCATTCAAAATAGGATGTAACGTCCAATCTTCGCGTCTTACTGCTGTCGTTTCTCAATCTTAGATGGATTATTTCAACTGGATCTTTAACGGTCACGAAGACTTTCATCTCTGAATAGATATCTTCTACCTTGTGTCGATAAACCGTATAGCCGATGCCGTGTGTTACTTCGTAAAGTTGATAATCCGACATGACTGGCTTCCATGCGGCGGACCAGTATTTTCCACTCTCAAGATCTCTGATGTAGAAATACTTTCCCCAGTTATCTTTTACGAGATCTTGGTAAAGTCTCGTGATCCTATTCTGACCAGCATTTCCTCTCCAAGAATATCCACTCCCCGTGTGCGAAGCTATGATGGAGTAGTCACCGTTACTTATCACATTCACCCAGGGTCGCGGTGTACGCGGGTTGGTTATAACATATTCCTTTCCATCTTCAGTGAAATACCCGTACTTACTCTCAAATAGCTTTCCCACACCAATCCAGCTCCCTTCGTTATCTTAGTTATTTATTCGCTATCCCCGTCTCAATCTTCTCTCTTAGTCCAAGTCAAGTGATATGATCTCCCCACTTCTTGCCTTTGACCTTACCTTCACATTCTGTCCATTAATCGAAACGATAGCATCTTTGTCATATTCATCGTAGTTATTTACAAATATGAAGCATTTACTGTCGCTCCTTCGAACGTACACATCCACAAAATCTTGACATTCAACCTCGAAGCTTCTTTCTATATTAAGCATTTCACAAACTCTTCTCACGACACCCAACTTGTATTCCCGTTCAAGTTCCAAACCAAATCCCAAGATAACAGCCTTCCCCTTCCCTATTTCTTTTGCAAATCCACAAACTTTTGAATCTTCATTGTGTGCAAAAGCAGTGTATTCACCTGAGAGTTTATACGTATCTACATGGAACGCGTTGATTTCTATACCGAAAGACTGAACCATATTCCATCCAGATTTTGCAATCTCTTCTATTTCAAGCACATCCATAAGCACTCTACATTCATTACCGAATTCATCCTCTACTGGAATCTCAGGAAAGATTACGAGCCTACCGCCGTGTATTATGTAATCTACGAGAGATTTTTGGATACGCAGTGGCATTCTTTTGTATGAAAATACCCAAAGGCTTTTAACCGAAGACGGATCTAACACACTTGCTGTATTACTTAAGTTAATCCCACCGAAGTTGTAATTTAACAACTTCAATCCCCTTATAACTCCATCGAATATGGACACATCCCTTTTAAATTCCAAATCAGAAATATCGAAGCCGTGTTCTTTAAAATGTTCTGTCGAATAATACTCTGGTATGAATCCAAAATAAGTATCAAAAACAGGGTTTGATTTCGCAATATCGGGCTCGAATTGCCGCACCTTAGCAATCAAATTCTTGAGAACAAAATACCCTCTTCTAAGTTCTCCGTTCAAGGATATAGGTGCTTGCCAATCGTGGTAACTTCCCATCAATGCAGAGCCTTCTGGATTAGTCCCACCAACGAACATGTAGTAATTAACCCCATTCATGCCGTTACCGATGCACTGCAACGATGTCAGTTCAAGGGTAGATGGCAAGAGCTTAGGCTTGTCCAGCTGAAACCCACTTTGGAACTCCGCTGAGAAAAGAGGCTGATTCCTATCTTGAACAGCGTACATAATGGCATTCGCTATAGCCAAATCACTGAAATTCTCATGAACTACATTCCCGATATAATAATCTCCTGATAGAAGGACGTTTTCTGACACGCCACACGAATAGAGCTGTGATACGCCGATTGGATACCTCTTGCCCCTTTTGGCGTACTCTACCATATCGAACCCGTGGATATTTACGATAACTGGCAAATCGATTCCGGATTCTTCCAGATACCGCTTAAGCGTTTCGAGGTATTCCTTGTAATACTGCCTGATAAAGACATGATACTCAATCATAAGCCTCTGTGAAAAAGCCTTGCCATAAGACCAGTTATCTATCTCATATACACATTCAACTAATCCTTTTTCTTCAAGATAATCACGAAATTTTCGAATAGTATTCTCATTGTAATCGCCATGTGTTGTGATCCACTGCAACATCCCGACCTCGTTGTCGACCTGCACTAACCAGACATTATTGAAAGCTCTTATAATCTCTGCAACGTTCTTGTACCATCTTTCAACAAATCTCAAGTAATCTGGATGGAGATATGAAAAGACTTTCGTCGGATGCTGTTTACCATCCATAGTTCTTGCAATAGCCTGCGGGACAGCATTGTAGATCCAAAATGGGAGGCCTTCGTTTTTAAGTTCCGACATTATATATGGTCCTGGCTTGAAGATTAAACCCAAATCGTATTTTTCTAACAATCGAAGAAAGCCGATTAAATTCCTTCTTGGATCAGTAACACCTGAAAAATCGAACCTTCTCTCTTCGTATTCATGCCAAAACCAAGGAACATAAGAACTTACGCTGTCAAATCCTGCGTCCTTTATCTTAATCACTCTATCTTCCCATTCTGATGGATTTACCCTAAAATAGTGGAGTTCAGCTGAGAAGAATACCCTTTCTTTCCCGTCGAGTACAAACTTTGCACCTTTAACTTCTAATCTTCGAGTTCTAACCTCTCCCAATTTTCTCAATGCTATCCACCCCATAGGCTAACCGCATGTTCAAATTGTTGAATTGAAATATCGATTAAACGTTTCACCATATTTCACTAAGATATAATAACACAATCCTTTTTATGAGCGAAAAGCAAATAGTCACTTCTGGAAAAGAATAAAGACTCGGACACTAATTATTCACCTTTTTTCTATTTTTTGCTACGATTTTCTACACTTATCCTCCTATCTTCTTTGTTGAATCTCTTATAACGAGGCTGACATCAAGGACAACGTTCGATATATCAGCTTCCTTATTTTGAATCACACTAAGAAGCATGTGGGCGGCAAATGATCCAAGCTGGTACATAGGTCTTCTGACTGTTGTTAGCGAAGGGATCACGTAAGATGCGAGCTCTATGTCATCAAATCCTACAATAGACACTTCGTCTGGTATCTTTAATCCATTCTCTTTAAGTGCTTGCATTGCCCCGATTGCCATCTCATCGTTTGAACAGAAAAACGCAGTTGGTAAGTCCTTTCTTTTCCTACTTGAAAGGTATTCAAGCATCGCTGAATAGCCAGATTCCTCTGTGAAATCACCCTCAAGCACATCGCTATCTCTTATCTCAAGCTTCAGCTCATTCATAGCCCGAACAAATCCTTTATACCTTTCCTTTGCATCCAAAGAATCCTTTGCACCTTTTATAAATCCTATCCTTCTATGTCCGCTTGAATAGAGATACTTCACAACCTCGTAAGCACCTTTTTCGTTGTCAACCCTCACACTCTTTACATTCTTTTCTTTAAGTGCCCTATCAAGTGTCACAATGCTGATTTCTTTGGACCACTTTACAATGTCCTCGTTCTTCACAGCAGGCGTCATCACCAGCAAACCGCCTACAATACCGGTTCTGAGAAACTTGTCGACATCTTGGCGCCTGTTTTCCAAAGTACAGTAAATCAAGAGGTTGTATCCAAACGAATGGAGCACGTCCTGTATGCCACGGACAAGTGCATCGTAAAAAGGACCCTTTATCTCATGAACGACAAGTGCAACCAAATCATACTGCTGTTTTTTGAGATGCTTTGCAAATTTGTTCGGTACATAATTCAGTTCTTCAATTGCTCTTAGAACCTTCTGCCGAGTCTCTTCACTTATTTTTCCCGTGTTGTTCAACACGTACGAGACTGTTGAAATCGAAACCCCCGCTCGTTTTGCCACGTCTTTTATGGTTGCCATACCTAATCCTCCCCACTGTTTTTTTCATTAAACGTTTCACTTAATTTTACCACATTGATTTGAAAAAGATTCAACAGAATTCTCATTTTCAAAAACATCCAATTCCGAAGTTTTGTAGTAGAATATGGTAAAATATATTACGAGCGGACTTAAGGAACTTCATTGAAATGTTTCAACAAACAATGTTCGAGGTTAAAACCAAATGCGAAGTTTATTAGAAATCATTAGAAAATTGGAAAAGAGGTGTGGAGATGATTAATAGGCAACAGAGGATATTGGGTGAGGAACTTATCGTATCGGCGGAGATTCATTACTTCCGCTTAGCACAAGAAGAGTGGGAAAAGAGGATAGAGCTTGCAAAAGACGCAGGTTGCAACACAATTGCATCTTACATTCCTTGGCTTGTTCACGAACAAAAGAGAGGTTCGTTCGACTTTTCTGGAAATTACGATGTAGCTAAATTCATAGACCTCGTGGCAAATTACGGCATGTATTTCATAGCGAGGCCAGGACCTTTCGTAATGGCGGAATTGAAAAACGAAGGTATACCGTACTGGATATACGAAGAGAAGCCTCACTTAATACCAGTTAGCTGGAATTCAAAGAAGGTTGAAAGTGCGATTCTTGTCTACAATCATCCCGACTTCATCTCTGAAGTTGAGAGATGGTACGCCGAGTTGTCAAAAATCATCAAGCCAAGATTGATACAAAATTGCGGCAATATAATAGCGATTCAGCTTGACAACGAGATAGGAATGTTGCACTGGGTGAACAACTCACCTGACCTTTCGGACTTCACGCTCGATAGGTTCATAGATTGGCTCACAGAAAAGTACCACGACAAGCTTAGATACGGTTTTGAACTTGAAAAGGATGATCACGTCTATTCTTTACTTAGGAGTCCTTCTCAAGAATATTCGGAAAAGTTCGTTGAAGATTATTCGATTTTCATTAGGCAGGAATATGCAATTTACGTGGAGAAACTGAAGAGCATCTTCGAAAATCTTGGAATCGATACTAACTTCATCGTAAACATTCATGGAACATCGGGTGGTCGTGGTCATACTTTTCCTATCGGCATATCACAACTAAAAGAAACATTCCCACTGTCTAATGTTTTTCCATCGACCGACATTTATCTTGGCGAGTACTCTCTACACAACTTCCACGACTTGTGGAACATAAACGAGATGATGAATGCTACCTCAGATAAGGTATACGGGAGTATGGAGTTTGAATGCGGCAGCGGTGACTACGGCGACAACTTCGGTCAGAGGATTGACCCGAATTCTACAATACAAAAGGCAGCTTTGTGCTATATTCAAGGTAACAGATTTCTGAATTATTACCTTTTCAGTGGAGGAACGAACTGGAAACTTGACACAGAACCTTTCGATGGAAATGGTAGGATAGCGTTCACAGGAGAATTGCATGGCTTTGCCGCTCCTGTATCTCCAGATGGCACACCAGACTATCCATACGAATACATCAAATTAGCAAACGAACCTTTGAAAAACATTGAGAAGCAGACAGCCGGCAATTTTAAATTGGTATACGATGACATTTACGTGGCATACTTGGACGAATATTACAGAACTGAGTACACGTTCCATAACAAAAAAAGACCGAACATAGAAATCAGAAGAGGTTACAACTTCTGGGACAGTTTCCTAAAATCTTTGTTGATTATGGGTTATAGGTACAGATTCATCGACTTAGAGAAAAAAGAACCCATAGGCGATGCACTCTTAATCATCCCTGCAGCAAGATACATGTCTTTTTCAATTCAAAAAAAGATTGTTGACTTTGTGAATAAAGGCGGCAAAGTACTCCTTTATGGTGATCTCCCGCTGTATTCTTCAGACGGTTCACCTTGCACATATTTGATCAACAATCTTGAAATATCTCCCGGCGAAGAATATAATGCTTCTCACAAGTTCTTCCTGTCGGTATATTCTCCTAAGGGGATTTTTAAAGAATTCAGAACATATTGGGCTAGAGAATTGAAATTTGAACCTACCGATAATGAAACTGAGAAACTTGCATGTATTTCACAGATTGAAAAGCCATGCGCAGTGAGAAAGGGAAACATAACAGTAATATCGACCGAATTCAATGGAAATTTGAAATTCTTCGAGTATATCTTACACAGTCTCGGATTTTATAGTAAAATAAAGCTAACAGGCACTCGAAAAGATGTTATAGGGACATTCCCGTTCTTGTTGGAGAATGAAAATAATAAGTTTTTAGTAGTCCTCAACAATGACAATTACGAGAAGAATGTTGAGATTTTGTTCGAAGGTAAAAATATAGGAAATTACAGAATCAAGCCAAAGGAAATCGTTTTTCGAGAGATCGCATTGAGGTGAAGAGGATGAACAAATACGGTTCTTTAATAAGTTGGTTGATTTTACTTCTTTCAATTCCATTGTTTGTGTTCATAACATGGGCTTACAGTCCTATGAAGGCACTACCAGAAGTCAGCGAGTATTTAAAATCATCAAATATGGTTGATGTCTTGGTCGATAAACATATTTACTTTATCCCTAAGACCGATGCACCTGAGGTAGGGGTTATAATCTATCCTGGTGGGCATGTTGAAAATAGAGCTTACACGCCAATCGGGTACAGATTAGCTGAGAAAGGTATAATTGCAGTTGTACTCGAAGCTCCGATGAACTTCGCCATATTTGACACAGAGGCCGCATCTGATGTGATAATGAAATTCCCTGATATAAAATGGTACGTGGCAGGGCATTCCTTAGGTGGCGTTGCTGCATCAGAATTTGTGTACAAGTACAAAGATGATGTTGCTGGGCTGATACTGATGGCATCCTATCCAGCGAAAGACGTTTCGAAACTGGACTTGAAAGTATTATCGATATACGCGTCAGAGGACGGACTTGCTACACCACAGAAAATAAAGGAAAAAAAGCCATTGCATCCAAGCATTACGAAGTATGTACTGATTGACGGTGGAAACCATTCTCAGTTTGGATATTACGGCTTCCAAAAAGGAGATAAACAAGCTAAAATAACAAAAGAAGAACAGATGAGCATTATTGTAAAGTCAATAATTGACTTTATAAAAGAATAACCACCAATATTGTATTTTTTTCATTCTATGCTATAATTTACGAGGTTTTCGAAAGAAAGCGAAAAAGACTTGGAAAGGGGTGTTCGAATGGCAAATATATTCAAAAAGCTGATACCCTATCAGTCACCTTTAGAAATGCTTAGTGAACACGCTGTGTTGTGCTCTCAAGCTTCTCAGATAATGAAAGATGCGTTGGGTAAATATCTCGATTTTCAGACTGTAGATGAAGAATCAAAAAGAATAGATGAGTTAGAGGATAAAGCTGATCATATCAAGGTTCAGGTTCGGGAAATATACGGAAAGCTCAAGTGGACTTATTTTAACAAATCGGATTTCTTAGATATTCTTCACAATGTTGATACAATCATAGATTTGACGGACGATATTGTGAAGATGCTTACGATGAATCGGGTTGAAAACGTTTCAGAAGAAATAAAAAATGATATTTTAAGGCTCGCAGATGTGGTTGACAAGAGTGTTGAGCACATGTCTGAAACCGTTAAAAGGCTCAGGACTATAGTTGAATCTGCATTTTCGCAAAAGGAAATAAAGCTTGAGGATGAAAGTGTTGCAGTCGTTGAAAGCGAAGAACATTCGTCTGATGAGCTTGGTTTATTGATTGGCAAGAAACTCTTTGCAAAGAAGAACGAAATGAATGCGGTGGACATAATGTTCTTGAATAGCGTCGTCATACTACTCATGAGAATAGAAGATAGGGCTAAGAATGCTGTCGAAAGGATAAGGATGATAACGCATTCTTGACACTCTTGATTATCTTCATGAACATCTTGATGAAAGTTTCTGAAATGTGAAAAAATCACTTTGCCCCCTCAAACGATTAGGTATATAAACATATAAAAACCCATAGGAGGTAAAGCAAAATGATAACATTCATTGCGATTCTCGTTGGGATGTTTATGGCTTTCGCAATAGGTGCGAACGATGTCGCTAATGGTATGGCAACTGCTGTTGGCGCAAAGGCTATAACGCCCAAGCAAGCTGCGTTCATGGCTTCCTTCCTTGAGTTCCTCGGCGCTGTTATGTTCGGTGCGGCTGTTACGAAGACAATAGCAAGCGGCATAGTCGCAATTGATCACCTTCAAGACCCAAAGCTCGTTATATACGGTGCTATATCAGCTCTATTTGCTGCTGGTATCTGGGTTATGTTCGCAACCGTTTACGGTATGCCCGTTTCGACGACACATTCGATAATCGGTGGTATGATCGGTTTCGGTTTGGCAAGTGGTGGAATGAAAGTTGTTTACTGGTCAAAGCTCCTTAAAATCGTCCTCTCTTGGTTCATATCCCCTGTTGTTGGTGGAATTCTTGCCTATCTCGTATTCAAAATCATAGTTGTGAGCATATTACACAGGAAAAGTCCACTGGAAGCCGCAAAAACTGTTGCCCCGATTATGATTGGATTTACCTTCTTCTTCATTTCCTTACTGTTCATAATAAAGACCCTGAAACAAACATACTCAGTTGCGTTCGTTTATTCGACAATTTTATTTGTTCTCTCGTTCGCAGTTTCTCTTGTCTTGATAAGGCGCTATATCAAGAAAAACTCATCCGATGAATACGATGCCGTCGAGAATATCTTCAAGAAGGTTCAAGTCATGACATCTGCGTACGTCTGTTTCTCTCACGGTGCAAACGACGTTGCTAACGCGGTTGGTCCAATCGCCCTCATATTCATGCTCGAGAAAGCGGAAATTACAAACATCCAAAGCGTCGAGATACCAAAATACATACTCTTCATTGGTGGGCTCGGTATAGCTCTTGGCGTGCTTCTTTACGGATACAAAGTCATGGAGACGATAGGGCATAATATAACCGAACTCAACAATACAAGAGGATTCTCTGTTGACTACGGTACAGCGACAACAGTGCTTCTCTCATCAATATTCGGCTTCCCAATCAGTACTACACACACCGTCGTCGGTGCTGTTACGGGCGTTGGACTTGCAAGAGGTATAGAAGTCGTTAACTTCGGTGTTCTTAAAGAAATTATCATATCTTGGTTCATCACCGTCCCATTCGCAGCAGGAGTAAGTGCGATAATTTACCTTACACTTTCAACGTTCTTCTAAGTTCTAAACCACCTTTTAACACACAATTCAGTAAAGAACTTATACTTAATTAGAAAAATCGAGGTCCCTCGCAAAAACGCAGGGACCATTTTTAACATGCTAATGTACGTATACTACTCGTATACTATGGTATAATAATCAAAGAACAGATAACAACTTCGTGCAAGGGGGAAGCATATGAAAATACTATTTCTTACCAAAATGCTTGATTACTTCAAAGAGCGGGTGATGGACCTCAAATCTGAATTTCCAAACGACGAATTTGTCATCCCAAAAGATAGGGAAGAAGCTGAGAAACACATCGAGGATGCTCATGTGATAGTAACCGGTTCACTTTCAAGAGAACAAGTCGAAAAAGCGAAGAATCTCAGATTTGTCCTCGTTCCATGGGCTGGTGTCAACGGGCTTCCGCTGGAGCTATTGA
This sequence comes from Fervidobacterium gondwanense DSM 13020, assembly GCF_900143265.1. Taxonomy (NCBI): domain Bacteria; kingdom Thermotogati; phylum Thermotogota; class Thermotogae; order Thermotogales; family Fervidobacteriaceae; genus Fervidobacterium; species Fervidobacterium gondwanense. The sequence continues at coordinate 26,806 of NZ_FRDJ01000001.1, forward strand.
ACGATCGAGGTATAATCGTAGCGAATAACCACGGAAACGGGAAGATAGTGGCTGAAAGGGCTGTTGCACTTGCACTTGCATTGCTCGGAAGGATTGTTGAGTTTCACAACGACCTGGCTGAAGGTGTTTGGCACGGATACGAGGCCGGTTCTCATCCTGAAGATTTTTGGTTTTCGCTCCAAGGCAAGAAAGTTTCAATTCTCGGGCTTGGAGCTATTGGAAGGAACATTGCAAAGCTGTTGTCCGGCTTTGACTGCCAGATTATGGGGTACAAGAAAACGGTTGAGCCCGTTGAGAATGTGCATTATGTGACGAACAACCTCGATGAAGCTATTAGCTTTGGAAAGATCATATTCGTTGCCCTACCGCTGACGAAGGAAACCTATGGACTGATAAACAAAGAACGTATTGAAATGATGCATGGAAAATTCTTAATAAATGTAGGCAGAGGACAAATTATAGACGAACACGCTCTGTATTACGGCTTGAAGAATGGAATTTTGGCAGGTGCTGGCATAGATACATGGTATCTCTACCCAGATGCTGTTCACACTGTTCAACTCCCATCTCACTACCCAATCCACAGATTTAAAAACGTGGTTATATCACCGCATGTAGGAGGATTTACAATAGAAGGGCAAGTTGGAAGGATAGATGAGACGGTAGAAAACATCCGGCTTATTCTCTCAGGTGGTCTTCCAAAGAATATCATAGACCCGAAAAGCGGGTACTGATGCACAAGTTAACTCTAAGAGAGGAGTACTTCGATGGCATTTGACGGCTTTGTCATGAGAATCACCGCTGGAAAGATTGAAGAACACATAAACGGACTGAACTTAAGAAACATATATTTAGAAGACAAAGTTCTCTACTTTTCATTTGACGCTGGTGATTTGAAGATTTCGTTGAATCCGAATTTTGCACACATCTCTTTCACAGAACATATAGTAAAAGAACCCGAAAAACAGACATTTGTAGACTTCTTGCGAAGCAGAATCAGAGGAGCAAAAGTTTCCAAATTCTCATCAATCGGATATGACCGAACGGTTGTTCTTGAATTAAAGAAGACTGACGAAATAGGTCAGAAGCACGAATATAAGCTCTACATAGACATCATGGGGAAACATTCAAATGTTATCTTAGTGGAGAACGGTGTTATATTAGACGCATACAAAAGAATTGAGACGCGATTTAGAAATATCAACCCTGGTGAGAAGTTTGTCCTCTTTGCGTCCAATAAGATGAATATAGAAGAGGTAACTGCTGATAGCCTTAGCGTTGCGTTAGAGCATTTTCCGAAACAGAAGGCAATTTCTGAGTTTATCTATTCTACCATCCAAGGCTTTTCGAGACTTACAGCTGAGGAGCTGCTTTTCAGAGCAGATTTGGATGATATGGCGCTAAGTCAGATAAGCGACGAGCATTTAAATGCACTCCTTGAAGCCATAGCCTCGATTAGACGGGAGCTCAGCGAAAACCAGCTGTATGTGTATTACGAAAACGACATGCCAATCGATATATCCGTTTTCAGATTGCACAAGTACACAGATTTCAAAAGATGCGAGAATCCCGTTGAGTGTGTAAACGAATATTTTGAATTCGTTGAGAAGAAAGATAAATTGACTCAAAAAAAGAACCAGCTGCTGAGTATAGTGAATAGCAAAATTGAAGCATACGAAAAGTTAATAGATAGCATCGAGAAGGAAGTCGAAGAGTGTAAGAATGCTGAAAAATACAGAAAATTCGGCGAGCTGCTCAAAGCGTACAGCTATCAAATAGGACACGGGCTTGAAGAAGTTACTCTCACCGATTGGGAGACGAACGAAGAAGTTAGAATACCGCTTGAAAAACACCTTTCAGCGATAGAAAACAGCGTAAAATACTTCAAGATGTACAACAAGCTGAAAAAGAAACTCGAAGGACTCAGCGAGAGAAAGGAAATACTCGAGCGTGAGCTTTCGTATTTGAGACAGCTTCAAAATACGATAGAGAACGCTGAGACACTTGACGATTTGCTCGATATCGAGGAAGAAATGGTTGAAGGTGAATTGATAAAGAAGCACAAAGGCAAGAAAAATACAAAGGTTGTGACGCATTCAGAACCAAGAAGGTATACATTCAATGGATTTACGATATTTGTCGGCAGAAACAACAGACAGAACGATGAACTCGTTAGGAAGGCGAGCGAACACGATTTGTGGCTACACGTCCAAGGCATGCCCGGTGCTCACGTAGTTGTAAAGACTAATGGAAAGCCCATTGATGATGAAACACTGCAGTACGCCGCAAAACTGGCCGCATACTACAGCAAAGGCAAATACTCGACCAAAGTACCTGTCGATTACACGCAGGTGAAGTACGTAAAAAAACCAAGAGGCTTTAAACCCGGACTCGTGCTGTACTCGAACTTCAAAACTCTCTTCGTCACTCCCACTGAATAATTGCCTGAATTAATCGAAACCAAAGAAGGTGGAAGTATGTTATACGAATTAGTGAGCGATTACAAACCTTCCGGTGACCAGCCTCAAGCGATAGAGAAGCTTGTTGAAGGCTTACGAAGAGGTCACAGATTCCAAACGCTCATAGGCGTGACTGGAAGCGGTAAAACATTTACAATGGCGAATGTGATAAAGGAGATAGAACGACCCGTCCTTGTTATTTCGCCAAACAAGACACTCGCAGCGCAGCTCTACACAGAGTTCAAATCGTTTTTCCCAAACAACAAAGTAGAATTCTTCATAAGCTATTACGACTACTACCAACCAGAAGCGTATGTACCAACGAAAGATTTGTACATCGAAAAGAGCGCAGATATAAATGACGTTATTGCAAGGATGAGAATGAGCGCGATTAAATCAATAATGACGAGAAGGGACGTAGTCGTTGTAGCGAGCGTCTCCGCAATCTATGCCTGCGGTGACCCGCGCGATTTCAACAAGCTCAACGTAAAGCTTTCCGTAGGTGAGCGCGTTAACCTCAACGAACTGCTCAAACACCTTGTAAGGATAGGGTACGAGCGTAAAGAAGACGTCGGACTTACGGGGAGCTTCAGAATCAGGGGCGATACGCTCGAAATCTTCCCAACTTATCAGGACGAAGGCATACACATTGAACTTTTTGGCGACGAAGTCGACAGGATTTATACATTCGATAGGTTGAACAGGGAAGTGCTCGAACGCCTCGACAGAATAACGATATATCCAACAAAAGAATACGTGACGACCGAAGAGAAGATTGCCGTTGCTGTGAAGAACATAGAAGAAGAGCTCCAAGAACGCATTGCAGAGTTAAGAAGGCAAGGAAAAGAACTTGAAGCTCAGAGGCTCTATCAAAGAACGATGAACGACATAGAGCTCCTCTCCACACTTGGGTACTGCACGGGTATAGAGAACTATTCGAGACACTTTGACGGAAGAAAACCTGGCGAGCCACCGTATTCGCTACTCGATTACTACGATGAAGACTATCTTGTAATAATCGATGAATCACACATAACGATACCACAGCTCAGAGCGATGTATCACGGGGAGATGTCACGAAAGAAGAGCTTAGTTGACTACGGGTTCAGACTCCCTTGCGCATACGACAACAGGCCTTTGAAATTCGAAGAGTTTCTGAGCAAAGTCAACCAGGTGATATTCGTATCCGCAACGCCGGGACCATTTGAAATGGAAGTCTCAGAACAGGTTGTGGAGCAGATAATACGCCCAACCGGATTGATAGATCCTCTCGTTGAAGTGAGACCAACAAGATATCAAGTCGACGACCTTGTGAAAGAAATAGTAGAAGTCAAGAAGCGTGGAGAGAGGGCGCTCGTAACGGTGCTTACGAAAAAGACCGCGGAGATGCTTGCAGAGTACCTTGTTGAATTCAACATACGCGCTCTCTATTTGCATTCAGAGCTCGATGCGATAAAACGCGTTGAGGTTCTTAAGAAGTTGCGTTCAGGTGAAATCGACGTTGTAGTGGGTGTTAATTTGCTCAGGGAAGGTTTGGACCTGCCGGAAGTTTCACTCGTGGCGATACTTGATGCTGATACAGAAGGCTTCTTGCGAAGCGAAACTACACTGATACAGATAATAGGTAGGACCGCTAGAAATGAAAATGGAAAGGTTCTGATGTACGCAGACAGAATCACACAGGCAATGCAAAAAGCTATAGACGAGACGAACAGGCGAAGAAAGATCCAGATGGAGTACAACGAAAAATACGGCATAAAACCGCAGACCATAATAAAACCGATGATGGAAGACATCTTTGCGCCGTTCAAAGACAAAGAAGAAGAGTACTACAAAGTTTACGAAGACAGCGTTTTCAGACTCAGAGAATCGCTTTCCTTGGAAGACTACGCTGCACTCTTAGAAGAAGAGATGTACAAGGCAGCATCGGAACTCAGATACGAAGACGCGGCTAAAATCAGAGATGAACTTTTTAAAGTGAAAGAGGAACTGAAGAACAAAAAATAAAAAGGGGCGAACGCCCCTTTATTCATTCTCAATCACATATGTATCGGTTTGTCTGTTACGCCTTCAAGTGCGCCCAAGAGTGTCTCACTCAGCGTTGGATGCGGGTGGATCGACTCTTCCAGCTGGTGTGCTTTCAATTTATTTCTCACTGCTATTACGCCTTCCATGATGAGTTCAGTTGCAACAGGCGAAACGATGGACATGCCCAGTACTGTTTCATCGTCTTTATCTGCAATCACTTTTACAAATCCTATATTTTCAAGCATAGTTCTTGCCCTTCCGTTCGCTGAGAGCGGGAATTTGTACACCTTTACCTTATCTTTGTCAACATCTTTCTCTCTTAAACCCGTCGAGGCAATTTCCGGATTCGTGAAGATAATCGATGGAATCGCCGAATAATCCATCTCTGCTTCAATTCCAGCGATATTTTTTGCAGCAACAACACCTTCGTACATTGCGACGTGTGCGAGCATAACTTGTCCGCGAATGTCACCTATCGCATAAACACCATCTATGTTAGTTCTCATGGCTAAGTCAGTTTTAACTCCCCTCTCGATTTCAACCCCGAGGTTCTTCACATCTTCCGGGATATTTGGCCTTCTGCCAATTGCAACGAGGACTCTGTCGACGGTGGAAATTTCTTCCTTACCCTCGCTATCAACAATAGTTACTTCGTAACCGTTGTCTACCTTCCTCACGCTTGTCACTTTCGACTTTTCTTTAATCTCAACGCCTCTTCTTGCGAACGACTTCTTAATCTCGTCTGCTACGTCGTCATCTTCGTAAGGTAGGATATGGTCTGCCAATTCAACTATTTTAACTTTGACTTCCAATGAGCTAAAGAACGTTGCAAACTCGACACCGATAACGCCACCACCGACTATCAACAGTGAATTTGGGAGTTCCTTCATCAAGAACACATCGTTGCTTGTCCATATCCCCTCAACATCACTGAATGGTGGGAATATCGTTGGCATAGAACCGTGTGCAAGGACGAGATTTTCTCCCTCTATCTCTTCGCCGGTTTCCTTAATCCTTACCTTGTTCTTATTTACAACCTCAGCAGTACCCTTTACAACAGTGATGCTATTTTTCTTCATCAAAAACTCGATACCCTTTCTCGACAGTGTGATGCTCTTATTCGCATGTGCCATAATTTGTGAAAGGTCGAATCCTTCAACGTTAATCTTTAGCCCCAACTTACTTGCTTTCTCTTTCGATTCATCGAGTAAATGTGTTGCTGTCAAAAGAGCCTTTGTAGGAATACAGCCCCAGTTTGTACAAGTTCCGCCGAGATTTTCCTTCTCGATGAGTGCCACTTTTTTACCATACTGTGCGAGCTTTATCGCACAGACATAACCGCCCGGTCCACCACCGATTACAATTGCATCGAAAGACATATAGCTCACTCCTTCTATTTCTAATATTTTTGCATACCACAAAATGATTATAACTTAGATGCCGGAAGTTTTCAAATTGTAAGATTTCTTAAATATCGGTACTTGCTTATAACAGAATTAACAAAACGTATTGTATAATAGATTTAGTTCGGTGATTTCATTTTTTTAAAGATAGGGGGGAGGCAAGTGAAATTCTCATTTAAAAGGTTATTGTTATTAGGTTTTGGGTTTTTCGGTATCAGCCTGCTCTGGCCGCTGTACAACTCGTACGTACCGATATTTCTCAAGGATTTCAACTTATCATCGACGGTTATAGGCTTTATTATGACTATCGACAATATCTTTGCGATCGTCATGTTGCCACTCTTGGGTGTACTCAGCGACCAGACGAGAACAAGACTCGGAAGGCGCATGCCATACATCTTCGTTGGTGCTCCGCTTGCAGCAATCACATTTTCGCTCATACCTTTGACGAGGTCCTGGCAACTGCTGTGGTTGATGATGCTCAACATCATTTTCATGAACTTCTTCATGGCACTGTTCAGATCTCCCGTCATAGCACTCATGCCAGACATAACCCCATCTGAGTACAGAAGCCAAGCGAACGGAGTTATAAACTTCATGGGCGGAATTGGCGCATTACTTGCATTTTTCGCAGGAAAACCTCTTTATGACAAAAACTACGCACTCCCGTTCTACGTTGGTGCTATCGTCATGGTCTTTTCGCAGATGTTTGTTGTGCTATTCATAAAAGAAGATGAAAAATACAGAATCAAAACGGGTGAGAAGATAAAATTCGAGAACGTTTACAAAAAGACGATGATTGAATTATCTGAGAATTTGAAAGACGTTTTCAAATCGAAAGAAAAGAGTCTTTTAATGATGCTCTTATCGATTCTGCTCTGGTTCATCGGCTACAATGGATTGGAAACTTTCTTTACAAGCTATGCGAAATTCCAAATGGGCATAAAAGAAAGCACGGGCGCTCTCGTGCTCGGGTTCTTCTCGCTAACGTTTATGCTCTTTGCAATTCCAGCTGGGTTCATAGGCTCAAAGATTGGCAGGAAGAAGACGATGACGATAGGCTTAATTGTTGTTCTTGCTATACTCGTCGGTGTTTTTGCTTCATCGTTAGTTATAAGAGATCCAGGAATGCTCACCAAGGTCTTTTTCGTCCTCTTTGCGCTCGGTGGTTTCGGCTGGGCTATGGTTAACGTGAATTCATTGCCCACGATTGTTGATATGACAGTAGAAGAAAAAGTTGGCGGATACACCGGGCTTTACTATTTCTTCTCAATGGCTGCGAATATAATAGCGCCGCCGCTTGCGGGTTTCTTCATAGACAAAGTCGGTTACAATACCTTGATTGCGTTCACTATAACATTCTTTGTATTGGCAACAATAACGCTGCAGTTTGTGAGAAGAGGGGATGTAAAGCAAAGTGGTACATACAGCACAAAAGAAACACGATAAAATGTCAAGAGGCGGTATTTTCAACCGCCTCTTTTCTTATTTAGAAATTGATATTCTCAATTCTCACTCTTTCTTCCTCAACTTCACCGCAGTACCGTAAGCCAAAATCTCGGCAGCGCTCTGCATCACCGACGAAGAACCGAACCTCAGGCCGATTACGGCATCCGCCCCGAGCCTTTCAGCCTCACTTATCATCCTTTTAAGCGCAATATTTCTGCTCTCTATTAACAAGTCAGTATAGCTCTTTATTTCCCCACCCGCAAGTGTTTTAAATGCTGCGGCTATATCTTTCCCAACGTGTTTTGAATTGACTATGCTTCCTGTAACTATTCCCAAGGTCTCAACAATCTCATAGCCGGGCACAAAATCTGTCGTTACAACCATCATTTTCTACGCCTCCCTTTTCAAATTTCCTTCTTATCGAATATAAGATATCCGAAGAAAATGAACACTGCACTCAAGATAACTATTCCTATCGTGTACTTTATATCAACTTTGTCGTGGTTGAAAATGCTCATTCCAAGAGTGTAGCTGAACGTATTAAGGAATTTCAACGACTTTATCAAACCAGCTGTCGTCGTCAAAGCAAGAAGCCCGAGCGAAGAGAGTAACGGTTTAACTTGGTCATTGAAAAGTACGGAAAAAATCACACTTAAAGTATACCATATCAACGCGCCGAAGATGTTATGAATTAGAAACTTTGGAACTACTGAGTATTCGTAAGACTTTTGTGCAATTGATGAAAAGATGGCAGGAAGAATCCCTCCTATCAATACAAGCAAGACTGTACCCACTAATCCCATAAACACCTTTGTTGAGTAAATCTCCTTTCTACTCCTTCTCACCAAAAGGAAAGCGATCGTTCCGTTTTCGTATTCACGAGCAAAGAGCGGAAATGCCATCAGTATGCCTATAATCGGAATGATCTGACCAAAATTCTTTCCGTACCATTGGGTGTTGATGTAGAAATTCCATTCTTTTAGCCTTTCAATCATAGAACCCGGCAGGAATTTTTCGACCTGCGGATTGCCCATATATCCTTCAAGCATCGAAACCGTGAATTTTTGGAAAGGTGCAAGTATGAAGAAAAGTCCGAGTATAACTATAAGAGTACCGAAGAACCTTACTTTCATATCGTTGAATTCTTTCCTAATCCCTTTAATCATAGCCAAACACCACCTTACTTATTCTGCGCTCTCTACTCTTTACTCAAATTAATATCGTTAAGCACTAGAGCCTCAAAAATTGCCTCAAAAGTTACTGGTGAACATTCGAAATTATTCGCCAGAGCGTATTCTTTATTAACTATATAAATATCTTCACTCTCAGTAGATTTGTATCTATATCCACTGATGCCTTGGAATTCTGTACTTGAAGGTACGCTTATAGCACAGTATCTTTCCTTTATATCGTCGAGATACCCAACTTCGAGGATCTTTCCTCTGTTCATAATCGCAACTTTATCAGCGACTTTTTCAACCTCACCAAGTATGTGACTTGTGTAAAGCACGCTTGCCCCTGCAATAGGAATTTCCCTTATCATGTCGAGTACCTGATTTCTCACTATCGGGTCGAGCCCCCAGGTTGGTTCATCGAAGATATAAAGCTCTGCTCTCTGTGAAAGAACTAACGCAAGGTACAGCTGAGTTGTCTGTCCGTTCGACAAGTTTGACACCTTCTCGTTGAGCGGAATTTGGAATTTATCGATATATGCACAGCATTTCTCTTTGTCGAACTCATCTGTCACATCTGCGGTGACTTCTATCATCTTCTTGACTGTATAGCTTCCATAGAGCTCTTTACCCTCAGGAACGTATGCAACGCTGCCTCGCAAGTTTATAGTCCCCTCGTCCTTTCTTCTAAGTCCAAGAATACACTTGATTGTCGTGGTCTTACCTGCACCGTTTGGACCAAGCAGTGCGAATATCTCGCCTTTTTCAACCTCAAAAGATATACCATCAACTGCATGAATGTTTCCATAATACTTTTTCAAATTCTTGATCTCCAAGACATTCTTACTTTCTAACTTCTCCATCCTCTCCACCTTCCTTACTTTCCATAGAAACTTCGTACACAGTATTGAGAATATCAATTATCTCTTTCCTTGTGATTCCAATATCTTTGCATTTGTGGAGCATATTCTCAAGTTCTCTTAGTTTTTCCGATTTCAATTTCTCGCTGTGCACCCCAACGACGATGTATCCTTCACCTCGTTCCGGCTTTATAATCCCTTCTGCTTCAAGCTCTCTGTACGCACGCGCTACGGTGTTCACATTAACACCTATATCTTTTGAGAGAACTCTTATCGAAGGCAGAAAATCGTTCTCTTTAAACTTCCCGCTCACTATTAGCTTTTTGATATTGTCTTTTATCTGGACATAAACTGGAACGTGTGAATGAAAATCAATAGCAAACCACATCCATACCTCTCCTCTTCTTCGTATTCAAGTCGAAAGGGCTGTATCCTTTATCTACTGTAATATTGTACTATTACAGTTAACACTTGTCAATATCCTTAGTTAAAAAAATAAAAAGGGCAGATAAAATCTGCCCTTCCGAACAATTTTAAAAGAGTTCCTGTCTTAATTTCTTCTGGTGATTAATCGAAAACTCGTAGTGCTTCTGAAGGTGGAATTTTCTGCGAGACATTTGCCGGTATCGATACGAATATCGTTGTTATAGCAAAAACACCCAAAAGCGTTGCGAGTACTTTCCAAACAGGAACTACGATTTTGAAAGACTGGAGCAGTGGTTCAATGAATGCGGAGAAATCTCTTACCACAAACACGCTTGCCAATATCGCAACGACTGTTGCCATAGATACTATCGCCAGTGCTTCGTAAATGAACATCCTGTAGACCACGCTACCTTCTGCTCCAACCGCTTTAAGCATACCAATTTCTTTTTTTCTCGCATACACGTTCCTGAAGGTTATTATCGCCAAGCCTGCAAATCCCGCCACAAATCCGAGCTGGAAGAGTTGGAGTGAAAGGTTAACAAGGTTGTTTATCGACGCGTAAATCTTTTCTATTTCGCCGGTTATGTAGAACGCCCCATCGAGTTTTCTCGTAACAAATTCTTGTGCTTCCAAGGCTTTCTTCGGATCCCTCACAACGCCAACATATCCGTTTATAGCTCCAAAAAATTTCTTGTTGCGCCATATGAGTACGCCATCCATGGGCAACAAAGCTTCTGTCGGATCGTATACATCTCTAATGAACAACGTTTCTACAGTTTTTGGCGAAATACCTGGTAGTACACCCTTAAGAACCATCGTTACTTCTTTTCCCGACTCTTTGACTATCTTATCAGAAAGGTACAACGATTTATCTGGAATGTTTTGTGCACTTTCTTTTCTAAGCTTTGCCATCAACTTCTCGTTTGGTAAAACAAGGTTTGCAAAAACCCGCTCGTCTGAGACTATAAACGTGTATTTCTCTTTCTTGTCTAAGAACGATGCCTCAACAAGCTGTACAGGAACAAGATTCTCAAAATAAGCCGTGAAAGATGCATCGTTGAGATATTTATAAGACCCAAAGAATGTCTTTATCGGATTTTCGATTATTATGAAGTTGTAACCAAAAGCTCCTTCTTCCTTTTTCGAAGCGATGTATTCTGAAATGCTTGTTGGAACAATTGCGCTGATCAGAATGAGTATAAGTGTGACGGAATATATGACAAACATCGTAAAATTCCTCATTTTGTGCCTGTCGATGTAGGATAAAGCAAGGACAACGGGTACACTTTTCATGCTCTCAAACAATCCTTTAATATATGGTATGAACGCAAAGATAGAATAAATACTTCCAGCAAGGATCAACCCGGCTCTCAAAAGCAGTTCTCGTGCACCACCTGTACCCAGCAGTGGATAAACGCCTGCAAGTATAGAAACGCCATAGACGAACACAACAAGATTCGTCACCGATTTTCTCAGCAACAAAGGTAATAGAGCGAGAATAACAAGCAGTGCATAAGAATAAGATATCCTTGATGTCAATCCGAGTATAATCAGTATCCCAATTATGAATAAAACTGTCTTGAATGTTATTCTCTTTCCTTTCTGTAACTTCGAACTCACATCTTCCTGACTTCTTCCAGTGTACAAGACCGATGCAGACGTCCTTGCAAAGTCCAAACTCCTGTAGATAAGGATAATCACCGGCACTATCATAGCGATAATTATCCCGATGATTATACTCCTGAAACTTATATCGAACGGTATCCTATCTTGCACAAATGCGAATAAGTCGTCTTCACGTCTGAAGCTGTTTATCTTATAAAGCAGATACCTGCCGAAGAATATCCCGGCGCCAGCACCTACTATTTCAGACGAGATTAAATACATAAATCCTTCTATGAAAAGTACGGAGAACATCTGTAAAGAGTTGTATCCGAGAGCTCTGAGAACACCAAGCGTGCGCTTTCGTTCCTCAACGATGATACCGAAGAAGGAAGAAACGAATAGGAAGCTTGATATAACGGTGAATCCGGAAAAACCAATAAACAAGTAACCTATTATCTTATTCAGCGGTGAAGTAAAAAGTCTGTATTTGCCTGCTACTACGCGCACACTACCTTCTTTTGCCAGTTTTTGTGCAAATTCTGCGTGTTTCTCAACAGGCAAATTAGATGCTATAAAAATAGCGTTCGCCTCTTTAAGCGGGTAAACACCGTATTCTTCGAACATACTTTCCGGAAGGAAGATAGTACCGTTTGCAGACGCTGTCTCACCGCGGAAATTCAGTAATCCTGTGCCGAGTGCTTGAATCTTCACTTTGAACGTTGTCTTTGCAGTTATTATCTCTATCTCTTCGCCAACATCAATTCCAAAACTCTTCGCTGTGTCAGAACTGATTGTAATTCCATCTATCCTCTTGCCAATGAATTTTTCAAGCTCATCCGTTGTTGCTATCGCAAATAAATCAACATATTTACCGTTTATCTTTGCGGTTACCGAGGCAAGTTTAACAGCTACAAATTTCTTGATCTCGGGATAATTCTTGAGAAATTCAGTAACTCGCTCCAAATCGAGAGCCTTAGGCAAGAAGATCGTATCCGCCTTGTCTTTCAGTATGAAATCAACCTCACCGAAGTTCTTGTTTATCTTCTCTTCCAAATAGCTACTGACCGAGTCATTCAAAGAAAGGCCACCGACTAAGAGCATGGTGGCCACCATCGTTCCAAGAATTGCCAATAATCCTATTTTCCAATGTTTAACAAAATTTCTAAAAGAGATTGTCCATATCATATTTTCAGTCCTCTTCACGCTATCAAATTCTTTCTCAATCTTCTTCCGTAAGTTTCTGCAACAACCTCAAGTACCTGCTTCTTGATGGATGTCTCAGTTTTCTCAACGCCTTAACCTCTATCTGCCTGATTCTCTCGCGCGTAACGCCGAAGTACTGACCGACTTCTTCCAACGTTTTCGACTTACCATCCAAAAGTCCGTATCTCATCTTTATTACCATTTTTTCCCTATCGTTGAGGGTTTCGAGCAGTTTGCTAATTTCTTCGTTCATCAACGTTCTGATTGCCTCTTTTTTTGGCGATGCGATGCTTTCGTCAGCTACGAAATCCGCCATCGAAGAATCGTCTTCTTCACCAACTGGTGTTTCCAATGATAAAGTCTCCGGTGTTGCCTGCAATATCTCTTCTATCTTCTCGACAGGTTTTCCAACCTGTTCAGCTAAGTATTCGATAGGTGGTTCTTCACCATGTTCTTGCATGTACTCTCTTTTTATCTTCTGTATCTTGTTGATCGTTTCAACCATGTGGACTGGCACCCTGATCGTCCTTGCTTGGTCTGCGATAGCTCTTGTGATAGCTTGTCTTATCCACCAAGTAGCATACGTAGAGAACTTGTAACCCTTCGACCAATCGAACTTTTCAACGGCCTTTATCAATCCCAAGCTACCTTCTTGAATGAGATCTAAGAACGAAAGCCCCTTACCGAGGTATCTCTTCGCCATGCTGACAACCAATCTTAAGTTCGAAATGATGAGCTCTTCTTTCGCCCTCTTATCGCCTTTTTGAGCTCTTTGTGCGAGCTTTCTTTCCTCAGACGGTGTTAACAATCTGATCTTTCCTATATCTCTCAAGTACATTTTGATCAAATCTTTTGGCTCGGTGCTATCGAATATCTCAGGTCCTTCGCTCAGATAAGCCTTAACCTCTTCTTCGATATTAGAAAAATCGCTCGTATCGCGAATTTCAATCCTATTCTTTTCAAGCGTTTCATAAACAACGTCTAAGACATTGCTTTCGGTCATATCTAGTTCCCCCGGTGGGAACGTGCGGTCGATATCATCGTAAGTTATATAACCCTTCCTCTTCCCAAGCTCCACCAATTTCTCGAGCTTCTTTTGAAGTTCCAAATCATCCTTAGAGAGAGTTTTAGACACCAAAAACACCTCCTCTTTATTTTGAGGACCTTTTCAATTTCTGCACTTGTTTGACTAATTCCATCCTTGCTTTCAAAAGCACCCTTTTCTCATCTTCACTCTTAGATGCAGAGATGAGATTGTCTATTTCTGCTATTCTCTTTTCAAGACGTTTCTCCTCTAAATTCCTCTTTATGTACTCCAAAACTTTATCATCAACTTCTATTTCGATCTTTTCAAATGCATCTTTGACAAAAGCTACCATATCTTTAGACAGTCCATCTAAAGAAACGTTCAAATCTTTTGCGATTAAAAAGAATTCTCTCGCTTTTCCTTCAAGTATGTCCGGCGAAAAATCAATCTGTTTGAAGAGCTCTGGGTAGTTGAAATATATGTAAACAAGATAATCTTCGGTTGTCGGTAGTTTCTTAGTTGATTTTCGTTCATTGAAGTGAGTTTGTTTATCGTATCGCGTTCCGACTTGAACACTTCTTTGAACATTCTGCTGTCCGCTTTTGCCTGATGATTCATTTCTAAGTATATCTTTAATTTGCTCACTTCTCATCCCCGAGACGTTCGAAATTTGTTCATAGAATGTTTCTAAACTCTTTGGGTTGTTAGAGAACAATTTCTCCCAGCTCTTCAGCGATTTAAAAAAGAGGTTGAATCCGCTTGGGTTCTTCAAATCGAATTGCTTGGATAGGCTTTGGACAACGAAAGTCTCAGAATTTATCGCACTTTCCAACACACTAACAAGCCCAGACGTTCCGAATTTTGAATACGTTTCGTCAGCATCTTTTGCATCTTTGAACTGCGCAACAGCAACGTTGAATCCTTCTGGAATCAGCATCTCTATGCTTCTAAACGCCGCCTTTATACCTGCACTATCGGAATCAAACGCGAGCACGATGTTTGTCGTGTGACGCTTGATTTTGAACATGTGTGAGCGCGTAAGAGCTGTCCCAAGCGTAGCTACAACGTTCTTTATACCTGCTCTGTGGAATGCGAGTGCATCGAAATACCCTTCACATATCACTGCGTAGTCCACTTCTTTGATGTGCTCCTTCGCATAGTTGTACATGAAGAATGTTGTGGATTTTTTGAAAACGAGCGTATCTTGCGAATTGAGATACTTCGGCACGCCTTCTCCTATCAACCTTCCACCGAATGCTATTACTCGTCCGTAATCGTCCTTTATTGGTATTATTATTCTTCCAGCGAACGGGTCAGTGCCGTAGAATCCGAACTTTTCGAGCTCTTCTTTTGAAATGCCAAGGCGTTGGGCAATAGATTGTGGAAGTTTAGAATTAGCTGGAGAAAAACCGAATTCGTATAGCAAAATCTCCCTGAGTGAGAAACCTCGATTTTTCAAATAATCGAGTGCTATCTGGCTTTTATTCAATTCAGACTTGTAAAGCTCGTGTAGAGATTTATAAAAATTGTAGTACTTATTTCTTTCCTCATCTTCCTCGGTGAAAGAAACGGCTATACCTACTCGCTCGCCAAGTTTTCTGATGGCCTCTACGTATGAGATATTCTCAATCTCCTGGACGAATTTTATCACATCGCCTGACGCTCCACACCCGAAGCAGTGATATATCTTTTTCGCAGGGCTTACGTAAAAAGACGGGGAAGTTTCGATATGGAACGGGCACAGACCACGATAATTCGAACCTACTTTTTGTAGGCTCACATATTCTGAAATGACATCAACAATGTCATTTTTATCTCTAATCTTTTCGACAGTATCCTTTGGGATCATGCATATTACTCCCAACACCTCATCTTCGCTGTCTCATCTTAGATGAGGTTTAATTTAAACAAAAGAGTGGGATTAAGACATGTACTTGGACTGAATTGTTGAACTCTGAGGTGAGGAGGTTGATATCTTAAAGTAACAATGAAAGATAATAAAAGGTAGCAGATGGAAACGACCATCCGCCACCTCGCGTTTGGATAATATTTGAAGACAGATTAACGTTTGGAGAATTGTGGTGCCCTTCTTGCTTTCTTAAGACCGTATTTCTTCCTTTCGACCATTCTTGGGTCTCTTGTGAGGAATCCTTTGTCTCTGAGAGTCTTCCTGAGGTCTGGGTTAAACGCGACGAGCGCTCTTGCCAAACCCAACCTAACTGCTCCTGCTTGTCCGTTCTTTCCACCACCCTCGACTCTGATCTGAACATCGAATGAACCTTCGAGACCAGTTACTTTGAGTGGTTCAATTGCATGCATTGTCCAAACTTTATTCTCAAAGTACTCATTGAAATCGTTGTAAACTTTGTCGTTTATCTCTATCTTTCCTGAGCCAGGTCTAAGGTAAACTCTGGCAGTTGACGTCTTTCTTCTACCTGTTCCCATGTAAATCTCTGCCATTTATTTCCCTCCCCATTAGAGAAGTTCTACCTTCTCAGGTTTTTGTGCTTCGTGTGGATGGTTCTCTCCAGCGTAAACTTTCAATCTCTTGAATTGGTGCGTACCAACTACCGTTTTTGGAAGCATTCTCTTAACTGCAAGTTCAATAACTCTTTCTGGGTGTTTCTCAAGAAGTTGCCTTGCAGTCTGTGCCTTCAAACCACCTGGGTAACCTGAGTGGTGATAGTAAACCTTTTGATTGACTTTCTTACCTGTTAATTTAACCTTATCTGCGTTTATAACAACAACGTAATTGCCGTTGTCGAGATGAGGTGCCCATGTTGGTTCATTTTTCCCTTGGAGTAAGAGAGCAATCCTTGTCGCAAGCCTTCCAAGAGGCTTGTCTGCCGCGTCAACAAGGTACCATTTTCTCTCTACTTTTGGAAAAGCGGTTTTTTGTATAGGTAATGGCCTTGCCATTTTCTTTCCTCCCTTCGCTTCTTTACTTATTCAATTCTATCAATTTTCGAATATCTTCGATATTCTCTCTCTTATTAACCCATTTACAACTGAATCGATCGAGAATTTGATTGCATTAAATCCAGCTATGTATGGTAAAAGTTTCACCGTTTCGCTCATCGGAATCTTCCAGTATAGCGGAACGACAAGCATGTTGAGGACCGTCATGATTCCAGTTACCGATAAGACTCCGACAACGTAACCCATGATCTCAAATACCCTATTTTTGCGTATTTTATAAATATATACAGCTGGAAGTAAAAAAGAAACGCCTGCTGCAAAGTTCATCGCTATTCCAACTATGTCGCCCGATTTTAGCAAGTAAAAGAGCAAATCTTTTATTAACAAAACGAGTATACCATCAAGTGGACCAAATATAAAACCAGAGAGTAGTGGAAGTATATCGCTTGGATCGAATTTTAAGAAATTTGCTGCCGGGAAAATTGGGAATTCTAAGAACATCAAGCCCGTTGCGAGTGCTGACATTATTCCGATCGTTGCTATCCTTGTTGCTTTTTTCATAGCTACACCCCCTTGGTCCACTTTCGATACCCATTAGAGATCCTCAAAGGTTACTCCTCAACGACTGTAACGTATCTTCTGTTGTTCTTTGCTACTATTTTGACTACACCATCTTTAAGAGCAAAGAGTGTGAAGTCTCTACCCATTCCAACGTTTTGACCAGGCCAGAACTTTGTACCCCTCTGTCTGAGAATTATATTTCCAGCTACTACTTGCTGTCCATCGTACTTCTTGAATCCCAAGTACTTTGGATTGCTGTCTCTTCCGTTTCTTCCTGCGCCGCTTGCCTTTGCAAACAATTGTATATTAATGCGCATCATCGCTCACCTCCACTCTTACATCCACCTTCACGTACCTTGGGTACTGTTCTTCGATATCTTTAAGCGTAACAACCAATTCTTCAACGAATCGCTGTGAAATTTCATTTTTCGAAATCCTCTCAACTCTTAAATACCCTTCCTCTATCTTAACTACTGCTCCTTCTACTTCTAAAACCCTTGCCGTATGCTGAGAAACACTACTCACCGCTGCACAGACTATATCTTTTCCTTTTTTCGCATATAATGCATGTCCGCTTATTTCGAATGATTTGTAGAGATTATCTTCCTTCACAAACTTGCAGCTTATCATCTCAGTCAATTACTTTACTTCAATTTTTTCAATCTTAACGGTGGTGTACCATTGCCTGTGGCCCTTTATAGTCTTGTGGCCCTTTCTTGGAATGAACTGACCAACAAGAACTTTTCTTGCTCTTGCGTGTTCAACCACTGTTCCTGTGATCGTTACATTCGTCAAGTACGGCTTGCCGACGAGCACTTTCCCATCGTCCGTCTTAACCATGACTACTTTGTCGAGTGTGACAGTTGCTCCCTGTTCTGCGTTGAGCTTTTCTGTGTGCAAGAGTTGTCCAACTTCTACCTTGTACTGCTTTCCACCGTTTTCCACGATAGCGTACACAAACTTCACCTCCCTGAATGATTTACAGGCACTAAAACAACGTAGGTTGGAGACGTGCGGGGTATCCCCAACCGTTTACGACGCGTTTTATGTGCCAATTCGTCTTACAATAAGACAATAAATTTTTACCACTTATTCTGAATTTGTCAAATAATTTTTTGTTAATCTATTTTTACTGTTCGTAACATTCAGTACCATAACATTAGACTTGAAAATTTGATTTTTCAAAAAATATGTGGTAAAATATATTTGAGAATTACCTTCAATGCTATCATATCACTTCATAGTACAAGGAGGATAGGTCTTATGGAAATTCTAAAAGTCAGCTCGAAGTCAAGCCCAAACAAAGTTGCGGGCGCTATCGTCGGTTCATTGAAAAAGAACGAAAAAGTTGAGATTCAAGCGATAGGTGCAGGGGCAGTTAATCAGGCATCTAAGTCCTTAGCGATCGCAAGAAGGTTTTTGGAGCAAGAAGGTTTGGACCTTTACGCAGTGCCAGCATTCATCGAAATCCAAATTGGAAACGAAACAAGGACAGGTATATCGTTCAAAGTCTTCTTGAAGAAGTAATCAACAAATGAAGGATGAGTGAACGTTTGGAGGAACTAAAAATCATCGCACAAACTTGTACAAACGACGAGAGAATATATGAAATCGTATCTTCCGTAGCACAGATGTCAGACGATGAATTATCACAATTTCGCACAAAGGTTATAAGCTATTTTATGACGAAGAATTCTCCGGAAGACAAGGAAGCTTACAGATTCTACAGGATCTTGCTTGAAGACCAGAACGCAAAGAAGGTTCTGGAATTTTATGAGGAGATAAAAAACAATAGCAATAATTCGATATAGGTGCCTTTCGGCACCTTTTTTCAACAGATTTTTTTATATCGATGTTAAAGAAGGTGAAAAGGATGAAAGTCGGTGGCCAAGCGGTAATTGATGGTGTTTTGATGATGGGTAAGAGAGTTGTTGTCGCTGTCAGAAAGTCAGACGGCAGCATCGATGTTAAAGAACTCGGCTATCCAAAGACGAACAGCAAATGGTTTAAAATCCCGTTCGTTAGAGGATTTATAAGTCTGTTCTATTCACTTTACTTTGGCATAAAGGCATTAAATCTAAGTGCTGAAATGTCAACAGGAGAGGAAATGAAGAAGGGAGAATCTTTTTTTTCTATCCTTACAGCTTTGACGTTGGCAATAGGTTTATTTATAGTGTTGCCAGCTTATCTGACAAAATGGCTCGGATTTAGAGATAACGAATTTATGTTTTCTTTTGTGGATGGTCTCATCAGACTTGCTTTCTTCTTGATATACGTTTACGTAATATCTTTGTTTGAAGACGTCAAGACCGTCTTCAGATACCACGGTGCAGAACACAAGGCTGTACACACGTTCGAGAACAACGAAGAATTAACTATCGAGAATGCAAGAAAATACTCGACAATCCATCCAAGGTGCGGAACAAACTTCGTAATGATATTCTTAATCATAGCTATCATTATCCACAGCCTTTTCGGCATATTTGGTCCATTGAATATGCTTTCGAGGATACTCCTGAGGATTTTAGTGTTGCCTGTAGTCGCAGGTGTGTCATATGAGCTTTTGAGAGCGTTTGACAAGTACCCAAAACTCAGACTTCTTGCATTACCGGGAATGATACTCCAAAAACTCACAACAGCTGAGCCAAACGATTCACAACTTGAGGTCGCTCTCGTCTCGCTCAGACACGCTCTCAACCTTGTCGAGGTTCCTGAACTTTCTGATACTCTTAATTTGGAAGGCGAAAATCAGAAGGGATATAGCAACGTAGAAAACCAGCCCGAATTCCTTGGATGACAACCTGCAAAAGCCAATGGTCAAGAATGCCGCGATAATCAAGAAATACGTGTGTCCAAAAAGTTTGGAACCTATGTGATGCAGATGAAACCTGTCGGGCTTAAATGGGTTTTGTTTAAATACAAGCCTCCTCAGAAATGAGGAGGCTATTTCATATAGCGGGTAACCGAAAAATACACCGATCTTAATTGCTTCATTTGGTAATCTATCGCTCGAAAGTAGCAGATAAGCTATCAAAAATGCTCCCGAATCGCCCATGAAGAGTTTTTCCGCCATGTTGAAGAGTAGTAGTATAAAGAGTATTTGAAGCATTGAAAAATTAAGAGTAAAGGCAAAGTATATCAGGGAAAGAGCTAACAACAAACCATTTATTCCATCTACCAAATTAAATGCGTTCATCAATGCTATGAACAGCAGGAAGGTTATTACCTTATCGAAAGCTACATTTCCAAATAGAACAAAGTGAGTTGATTGGATAAAAAGCAAACCAAGGAGGAACTGAAAGAGCAGTTTGGCATAGTAGTGTATCTCTAACAGATCATCTATTAATCCGATAGCAAAGGCTATATGTATCGGGAGGCTTTCTACCAAATTCCAGTTATTGATATTCTTGTAGATAACCCAAGTGTAAAGTACCAAACCTCCGACGAGCGGAACCGGTTTACTGTGGTTCTTTCTTTTGTCGGGGTATTCAAGTAATATTTTCGTTTTCTTGGAAAACATTATGAAGAAGATGGTTACTACTATAGCAAAGAAAAAATCAAACAGTATTCTGTCCATCCCATCCCTCTGAAAACGATTAAAACGTTAAGAAACTTGCAATGTAAAGTATTGCTATCGCCAAATTCCAAGCACTGAAGACTCCAACTATCTTCTCTTCTTTCCACCCGAGCAGTTCGAAATGGTGGTGAATAGGCGCCATTCTGAAAATTCTTTTATTTCTGAGCTTGAAAGAGCTTACCTGCAAGATAACGCTTATCGTTTCAAGGAGGAATATCGAAGTGAAGAACAACAGTGCAAGCTCATTGCTTGTCATGAGCGCGTAAGTTGAGATATAGGCGCCAAGTGCGAGCGATCCTGTATCGCCCATAAATACTCTTGCAGGTCTTGTGTTGTATACCAAAAATGCAAGAACTGGCATAACGAGTACGAATATAGCTCCAAGCTCAATTCTATTCTTTGCAAAGAGTGCGAAAGGTAGAGCGCTCGTTACAAAAACCCAACCTGCAAGTCCGTCGATACCATCTGTTAGGTTGGTGGCGTTAGAATAGCCGGAAATGAGGAGCATCGTGAATATGTAAAAAACCCACTTTGGCACGTCTATCCCAAAAATCGTACTTTCCCTATACTGCAAAACGCTGTATGCGACCCAGACTGAAAAAAGCATCTGCAATCCGAGTTTTTGCCATGCCTTTAATCCAAGCGACCTTTTTTTCACTATGCTCACAAAATCATCGAGAAATCCTATGAACCCGTAGAATATGAGCGTTAAGATAAGTTCCTTGGGTAAACCGAGCAAGAAACTCGTTATAATCGCAATTGAGAGGAAAACGATGCCGCCTGCAGTCGGTGTGCCTTCTTTGTAGTTGTGCAGATCCGGACCTTCCTGTCTTATGTACTGCCCGAGCTTTAGTTTTTTCATGTACTCGATGAATTTTGGATAAACTAAGAGCCCGACGATAAATTCAATAAAGAAGATTATGCTGTAAAGGACTACCATCCTTATTGCCTCCCCATTATATTTTCAACGACCTTATCAAGCTCCACTGCCCGAGATGCTTTGAAGTATACTGTTCCAGCGAAATCACTACGTAGGATCTTTTCCTCGATGAACCTTACAACTTCGTCGAAGCTTGTACTTCTAAATGTAAGGTTAGAAGGTGTAATATCTTTCGATTCTTCCTCTTTATCGTAAACTATAACACCGTCCATCCTTTCTAACAATTCTGATAGCATTTTATGATATTGCTTTGAAAATTCGCCAAGCTCTTTCATGGCACCGACCACAGCATAAATAGGTTTTGGAAAATTCTCAACCAATTCTTCAATCGCTATCTTGAAAGACTCATAGCTTGCATTGTATGTGTCGTCGATAAGATATCCATTTTGATAACGGTGGACGTTGAACCTACCCTTCAACGGTTTGAAACCGTACAGTGCAGTAGGATTGAAGAAGATATCCAGCATATCAGCAACGGAGAAGGCAACAAGAACAGACAGAGCCATAGCCTTTGTCCAGTAGCCTTTCAAAGAATAATAGAACTCACCCTCTGAAGTTTCAAATGTTAGAATTGTGGAATCGCCATCAAACTTCTTGTCTTTAAGGATGTAATCACCGCCAGAGGTTCCGAAATATCTGCACTTTTCACATCTCATTCGCTCGTCATCGTAATTCACCAAACTCTGCTTTGAATTCTCAACTATCTGCCATTTGCCTTTGAAGATGTTCTCTAAACTACCCGCAACACCAACGTGTGCACTACCAACATTGAGAAGCACCCCAATATCCGGTGGAAAGAGCTTACAAAGGTATTCAATATCACCAACAACTCTTTGAGCCATCTCAAGAACGAGCAGCGGCTCGCCTTTGTAATTATTTATTATCGCAAGAGGCAATCCTATCTCGGAATTAAGATTTCCCTCGTTTTTGAATGTTGGAACTTCCGCACCAAGAACTGCAGCAACAATTTCCTTAGTTGTTGTTTTTCCGTTCGAGCCCGTGATACCTACAATTCTGGGCTTAAAATTCTCTACAATCTTGCTCGCGTATTGTCCTAAGAATTCTACTGTATTTGGGACTACAACCTGATTTTCAAGTCCAACATCCCGTTCAACGACAACTGCAAATGCACCGGCATCGACTGCTTGCTTTGCAAAATCATGCCCGTCAACTCGGTTGCCTTTTATAGCGATGAAAACATCTCCTGGCTTAACTTCTCGGGAATCTATAACAAATCTGTGACCAACGAGTTCTTTGAGACTTATCATCTTTCTCAACTATCCCTTCCGTGATTTTTGTTGATTTTTGAAAGTATTATATCGAGCGTTACATCCCTATCCTTAAACGGTATCTTGAGCGTATCTGTGAAGATCTGATACGGCTCGTGGCCTCTACCGGTTATCAGGACTATATCTCCACGCGTTGCGAGAGTTATGGCAGTATCTATTGCCTCTCGCCTATCCATAACGGTTAAAGATAGTGAGTTCGGTTGAACTCCCTTTTCAACCTCTTTTATAATTTGCTCTGGATCCTCGCCGCGTGGGTCATCCGTTGTCAGAATTGCTATGTCTGCGAGTTTCGTGACGACCTCTGCCATCATGGGTCTTTTACCTCTATCAGCCTGTCCACCTGCACCGTATACTACTATTACCCTTCCCTTTGCAAGTTTACGAGCACTAAGAATTACCTTCTCCAGAGCATCTGGTGAGTGAGCAAAATCTATTATCACGTCAATTCCGAGTTTCTTAGCTTCAGGGACGGGTTCAAATCGCCCGTCGACCCCTCTGAAAGTCGAGATATAGCTTATTATTTCATCTATTTCATAGCCCATTTCAACCAATCCAGCAAGAACCAAGGTTACATTATAAGCATTGTACTCGCCAATCATCTGGGTGTAGACTTTTTTCGTGCCAAACGGGGAACTTAGCATGAAAGTCGTACCGTTTAGCGATGTTGTTACATCTGAAATCCTGTACTTAGCTTTTTCGCTCGTACCGAATGTTACGAGTCGCGGAACTGTCTTGGAAGCAGCCAAAGATGCGTAATCTTCGTTCACAACTGCTATTCCATCTTTTTTTAAGAGATCAAAAAGGTGCAGTTTCGCATTGACATAGTGCTCAAAAGTCGGGTGATAATCGAGATGGTCTCGAGTTATATTCGTCAAACCCGCAACATCGAATCTGATAGTTTCAACTCTCGCTTGATCAAGCGAATGCGAAGATACTTCCATTGAGTAATAACTCCCGCCGTTTTTCGCTGTTCTAACCATATTCTCCATGATCGTTAGTGCATCAGGAGTTGTGTTGTGTATGTAGAATTTATCCCCCATTATATCGTTAATCACAGTGCCAGAAAGGCTTCCAGTCAAGCCAAGTTGTTGCATCACGTGGTGGAAGAGGTGTGCACACGTCGTTTTGCCATTAGTTCCTGTTACACCAAAAACAATGAGTTTGTTGTACGGATGTTCGTAGAACGTATCGGCCAAGTAGGCCTCGGCAAGCCTCGAATCGTAAACCTGGACGTATGGAAATCTCGAATCTATCTCTTTCTCGGTAACAAAAGCCAGCACGCCGTTTTCACGATATATCGTATCAACAATCGTGTGCGAATCAAAAGACCTTCCCTGCCTACAAATAAAAAGTGAGCCAGGTTTTGCCTTAGTCGAGTTGTTGTAAATGCCCGTAACTTCAACGTTTTTAAGCTCTTCAGGAATATTCTCAAATACTATGAACTTACCTATCGATTTTAAAAGGTGCCCTAATTTCAAACTCCTCACCTCTTTGAAATACCGAGTAGTAGCTTACTCTAATATTTTATCATCCATGCTTTAATAATTCAACCAAGCTGTTGTAAAAATAAAAAGGGCAGAAAGTGTTCTGCCCTTTCTTAAAGAATATTATTCTTTTAAATACCCTATATGCACTTGATTATCTCAAAAAATCTTTTTATGTCGCCCTCATCTATCGATGTTCGTTTGTTTTCAAGAGCCTTTTGGATGTTTTCTAAATACCCGAGAGCAGTATTTTTCCAGCTGTACTTTCTTGCAGTTTCTAATGATTTTTGCGCATCGAACTGAGTTAAAGCTACATATATTTTGTGTCCGATATCGTGAGTATCTTCCGGATCTATAAGCAACCCCTCACCATTAGCGAATATTTCAGATGGACCTCCGTTCTTTGTAGCAACAACTTTAAGCCCACAGGCGGCAGCCTCGATTATTGCAAGCCCGAATGGCTCATATATCGCCGGAAGTACGAAAACAGAACCCCTCTGTGCGGTGGTTCTGTAAAGCCCTGCTAAGTTTCTTTGATCAGATATGTTCGCAAAAAATACACTAATACCTACTTCATTTCCTGCAACATTTAATATTTCCCTTAGGATCTCTGCTTCTTCGGTGCTGTGTGTGTCTACAAATTTAAAGGCATCGTCAACTCCTCGAACAACTATCAGCAAATTTGCGGAACCTCTGAGTTCTTCATTTTTCATAAACGCCTTCACGACAGCGATATGGTTCTTCTTTCTGTCCAACCTGCTTGACATGATTATAAAAGGCAATTTTTGCCTCTTTACAGGAGCCCTTGCAATTATACCATCTAAATACTTTTTCACATACTCGTCCTCTTGTTTGCTCTCAGTGTTGAATATAGAGCTATTAATCCCAGGAGGAATAACTTTAAACTTATCGCTGTACGGATCAGTATTATAAGCTTTGTGCGAATACTGGACGTATCGTTCCTGACTTGTGCTGCAAACAACGAAAGAAGCATACTTGATAGAGAGATTTTCTGCCAAGAGCCTTACAGAAAACCTGTATTTCTTCTCCGCCTCTTCAACAGAGACGCCGGAAGATAAGATTTTATCCATCTTCCAAGCGCCGAGCGAATGACCTGTAAACGAAAATGGAATGCCAGATTTTTCTAAGAACAACACTCCACTTATACCACCGTCACCGTAGTGTGTTGTCACAAAATCCGGAAATTTCCCTTCAGACTTGTAGAATTCGTATATCTTTTCAACATAGTCAGGCAAGAATTTCCACAAGTCTTCCTTCCTTAAGAACTTTTCACCGCCAAAAGGTATCCTCACAATTCGCACGTTCGGTGCATCCGGGTAGTAATCATACGGTTCTGAAAACTCTGGCCAATCTGGATCGATTATCTGCCTCGTTATGATATCCACTTCGATTCCAATGTCACCCATCGCTTTGGCAACTTCTTTTACGTATACCAGTTGTCCCCCGAAATCCGGGTGTTCGGTAAGGTGGCTGTCGTTTCTATCGAAATTACCTTGTGGATTAAAAAAAGCAACCTTCTTAATCATACTCAAACCCCTTTTCATGATAGTCCTTATCACTCGACCTTGAATTCATTCAAAGGCACATCTGCTCCTACAAATCCGACTATATGACCTGCTACCTTACTTCCAAATTCACAAGCCTTGAAAAAATCGTACCCTTTTGTTAAAGCGTAGTACATACCTGCCCAAAAACCATCACCAGCGCCCGTTGCATCAATAACCTTTTTTGCGGAAGGCGGTATATGAATAATCGTGTTTCCATCTGACGCGTAAGCTCCCATCTTGCCTGCGGTTAAAACAACATATTTCACACCTAACTGATGAAATCGCTCTATATAATATTTGACTTCGTTTTCAACAGGAGAGTTCACACTCAATTCACTCTTGAAAATCGCAATCGCATCATCAAGCGAAGGTTTTGAATATGTTGTGTACCGAAGCATATTCATTACCTTTTCGCTATCAATTTTCCCACATTCAAAAAGCTTATCACGGCAGTTTGGATCAAAACTTACCGATATCCCCTTTTCAAAAGCTGCTTTGACAATTCTCATCGTAAGCTCGTACAAATTGCACCTCGACAGCATCCAACAACTAAAATGCACTATCTTTACTCCTTCAAGGATCTTTTCGATTTCATCATTAGCCAACTCAAGATGTTGATCCGCACCACGAATAACGAAAAAGTCCGGACTGTCAGGCGTCTTCTGAACGAACACCAAAGTAGTTCCGTGGATATTATCTTCTTGAACAAAAGACACATCCACCCCGGACTCTGCGAGCCTTTTCAGAATTCTTCCTCCGATCGGGTCATTTCCCACCCTCGAAAGCATCCTTGAAGGTACGCCGAGTTGTGCACTGTATCGCGCTATATTCCCCGGAGAACCACCAATCTTCAAAACAAAATTCTCCGCATTTTGAAATCGCTCTTCCGTGATAAGGTCCGCAAGCAATTCACCGACAAATAGTACCATCAACAATCCCCCAGACTTAATCAACTCAATGTTCAACAATAGATTTTATCCTTTCACCGCACCCGAACTAAGACCGGCGATAATTCTGTTCTGGAATATAAGCACGAGTGCTACGAGCGGTACAGTGACGATAACAGCCGCAGCCATGAGCTGTCCCCACGGTTGCTCGTACTGACTTCTACCAGCGAACATCGCTATTGCGACAGGTACTGTATAAAAGTCAGGCTTTTGCATAAAGGTGAATGCAAAGAGGAACTCATTCCAAGCGGTTATAAACGTCAAAAGCCCAGTTGCAACAAGACCCGGAGCTGACATTGGAAACACAATCTGAAAGAGAGTGCGAAGTCTTGAACAACCATCTATAGCTGCAGCTTCTTCGATCTCTTTCGGAAGGTCTCTAAAGAAATTCTGCAATATCCAAGTTGTGAGCGGGAGTGTGATAGCCACATACGGCAATATCAAGCCTTGATATGTGTTTATAAACCCAAGCTTTCTCAAAATAACAAACAACGAACCGAGGATAGAAATCTGCGGGAACATACTGACTGCGAGGATCAAAGCCATTACTACAGCTTTCCCTCTCATGTGCAAACGTGCGATCGCATATCCTGCGAATGAGCCAAAGATAAGCGTCGTCAGTGTCGTTATACCTGATACAACAATGCTGTTCCATATGTTCTCGTGGAACGGTCTCTCTTGGAAGACCTTAACGTAATTAGAAAACGTTGGATTTCTTGGGAGAAACGTCGGATTAGGGTCGAAAAGCTCTATATTTGGCTTAAGTGATGAAATAATAGCCCAGTAAAACGGGAAGATACACCAGACTAAGATAAAAACAACTGATAGTATAAGCAAGAAATTCATGATATTTCTCTTTGCTTTAGTTGTCATTTTGATCACCTCTCGAATGCAAACCAATTAATCGAGCTTAAGCTTTAAAGATTTTATATATATTATTGCGAATATTGAAATCAGTAGGAATATAACCACAGAGAGTGCGGAACCGTAGCCAAACCACGCGCCAGTGAACGCCCTATCCATAAGCAGAACCCTGTTGTAGACAGCTAAGGTCTCAGTTCCGACGCTTCCGCGCGTCATTATGAACACAACATCGAATACTCTCAGAGCATCAAGCGTTCTGAATATCAGAGCAACCGCTATCGTTGAACTGAGCATTGGCAAAGTTATCTTTGTAAACCTCTGCCACAAATTCGCTCCATCGATTCTTGCCGCTTCGTAAAGCTCTTCTGGTATCAATTGTAGACCGGCTAAGATCAAAAGTGCCATGAACGGTGTTGTCTTCCACACGTCGACTGCTATTATCGCCCAAAGTGCAGTATCCGGCGAACCCAAAATCGGGAATCCGGGTTCTATTATTCGCAACGTTTCAAGCAATTTGGTCATAATGCCACCCTGGTCGTTAAACATCCACTTCCACATTTGCGAAGAAATCGCAGTAGGAATAGCCCATGGAATAAGCATTGCAGCTCTAACTGCACCTCTAAACTTGAAAGGTTGGTTAACCACGACAGCTATCAGCAACCCAAACAGAGTCTCAAGTGCAACAGAAACAACAGTAAAAACAATTGTTGTTTTCAATGCTGCTAAAAACCTATCATCGTGAAATAAATCCGCGTAATTTTTTAAACCAACAAACTCCTTCTCTATATCAGGCCTCAAACTAAATTCATAGAAACTATCGTAAAAAGTTTTAAAAAGTGGAAAAAATGCGATCACAGATATGACTATCAAAGCTGGCAGCACCATCCACCAAGCTACTACGGTTTCCTTAGTTTTGACCTTCAAAGAGATCCACCTCCCGGATTTAGAACAAAAGAACTTTTTTTGAAAAACCGGGGGTATTCCCCCGGTTATATTTTAGCACTCTTAAAGCTTTTTTTTGCAAGACTATTTAGGAAGATGTAGGATATGAGACTATCTTATTTTCCAAGCACCTTGTTAAGCTCTTTTGCCATGTCTTCAATTGCTTTTTGTGGGGTTGTCTGTTTTGTAAGTGCTGCGTGTACGTATTTCTGGATTACATCGGAAATTTCGCTGTATTTCGCTGTTCTTGGTCTTGGAGCTGCGTTAATGAACATACCGTACAATTCAACCATGAATGGAGCTGCTTTCTTGAGTGATGCGTCTTTGTAAACATCCATCATCGTTGGGTTCTGACCTGCGTTGACTGCCTTGTAGAGCTGTTGATCGTATCCTGTGAGGAACTTTACAAGTTTCTTTGCAGCTGCTTTTTCTTCTGGTGTTGCATTCTTGTTGATACCGAGCATCCAACCACCGAGCGTTGCAGCTGACTTTCCAGATGGACCTGCTGGAAGTGGAGCTACGCCGACTTTACCTGCAACTTTTGATTCTTTTGGATCGTTGAGGAGTGCCCATGCGTATGGCCAGTTTCTCATAAAGACTGCTTGACCGTTCTGGAATGCCCTTCTTGCTTCTTCTTCCATGTATGTTGTGACTGCTTGTGGAGAGACTTTGTGTGTGTAAATCAAATCGACCATGAACTGGAGAGCCTTTACAGCTGCTGGGCTGTTGACTATAACGTTTCCTGCATCGTCAAGGACATCTCCGCCAAAGGAAATCAAGTATTCCATAAAGTCACAGACTAAACCTTCGTATCTTGCACCCTGCCATACAAATCCTTGAATGTTCTTTTCCTTCGCTGTTATTGTCTTTGCAATAGTTACGAGTTCGTCCCATGTTTTTGGAGGATTCTTGAATCCATACTTCTCAAGTAAATCCTTTCTGTAGTAAAGCATACCAGCATCTGTGAACCATGGAACTGCGACGATCTTTCCGCCGACTGTTGCTGCCTTAACTGTTCCGGGGAGGAATTTACCAAGCTCGAAGTAATCCTTGTCTGCTGATAAATCTTCAAGGTATGGTGCAAACTCTGCTGGCCAGATAACGTCAAGCATAAGTATCGTTGGTTCCTTTTCACCAGAAGCTAAGTACGTGACATAAAGGTCGTGTCTTTCCGTTGATGAGTTTGGCATTGGCATGACTGAAACTTTAATATCTGGGTTCTGCCTCATGAAAGTATCGAGCTGAGCGTACAATACCTCAAGCTCCTTACCTACCGCACCCGCTGTCATTGTTATGGTTACTCTCGAAAACGCTACCACAGACAGTACCAATAGTAAAGCTACCAATAAAAACTTCTTCATACGTACACCTCCCAAAATGTGATGTGGGTAAATTCGAAATTCAAACTCAGTATATCACAGCCAATCTTGAATAACAAAATATTGCTTTTGTGAGAACGAAAAAACATTTAAAAGATTGGAAAAGATTTGTATCCTTATAGATAGTTATAAGAATTTTTTAGCCAATTTTCATCAAAATTAACCATCGATAATTTATACTAATGTGCGGTAAAATAAGATGAAAATAATATTCGAATTTCGAATATAATATGGAATATTTGAAATAATTTCCAATCTAATCACAAACAGAAGGAGGTAAGGCATATGACGGTAGAACTGCCTATTAAGAAGCTTTCAGACTACAGTATTTTTGCTAAAGAAGACGTTGATGCAATATTCGAACTTGGAAAAGAACTCAAAGGGCTCAAAGTTGTGCACGTAAACGCTACCGCATACGGCGGTGGAGTAGCAGAATTGCTCATGACGATCGTTCCGTTGATGAGAGATGCAGGAATAGATGCTACTTGGGAAGTATTGGAAGCACCTATGGAATTTTTTAACGTCACGAAGAAGTTTCACAACACATTGCAGGGCGCAGATATCGAAATAACCGATGAAGAGTGGGCGCTATATGAAAAAGTCAACGAAGAAAACGCTAAAAAACTCAATCTCGACGCTGACGTAGTGATAATTCACGACCCACAGCCAGCGTATGTACCGCTCTACAGAAATTCACCAAACACAAAATACATCTGGCGCTGTCACATTGACACAAGCACGCCGAATCTGAAGGTATGGGACAGGCTCACTTCGAAGATGACCATCTACCAAAAGGCACTCTTCCATATAATGGACTATGTAAGGGCTCCGTTCGACAAGATAGCCGTAGAATTCCCACCAAGCATCGACCCACTTAGCCCGAAAAATAGAGAGATGAGCCATGGAGAGATGATGGAGGTTGCTGACAGGTACAACATCAACACATCGAAGCCACTTATAACAGTCGTTGCAAGGTTCGACCCCTGGAAAGACCTTTTCTCATCCATCGACGTTTACAGAAAGGTCAAAGAGAAACACGATGTCCAGCTTGCAATCGTGTCTGCGATGGCAAAGGACGATCCAGAAGGATGGTTGTTCTTCGAGGATGTTCTCAGGTACGCTGGTACGGATAAAGATATACTCTTCTTAACTGACCTCAAAGGCGTGAGCCACCTTGAAGTCAACGCTATCCAAAGGCTCTCAACCATTGGCTTGCACACAGCAACGAGGGAAGGCTTTGGACTTGTAATCAGCGAAATGATGTGGAAAGAACACCCAGTCGTTGCAAGACCCGTTGGCGGAGTGAAAATACAGATAGATGACGGTGTCAACGGATACCTCAGAACCGAAGTGAACGACTTGGCGGACGCCATTTCGGAACTTTTGGAAAATAAAACGAAACTTGACGAATTTGGAAAGAAAGCGAAAGAAAAGGTCAGAAGAACATATCTGTCAACTGCCCACGTGAGGAGGTATTTGGAAGTTATAAAGTCTGTTGTTAAATGAAAAATATGATGTATAATAAACACAGCAGAAAATGAAGCAAAGTTTGTTCAAAACATATTGGAGGTATTTTGTTGAAAAACGAAGCCAAGATACTGCTGCAAATCTTGAGACACAAAAAAATAAGGCGCAAGGAGCTTGAGAAAATAATAGGTGTGAACCCCTCCACTATGACTTATCTTCTCGACAAATTGCAAGGATATATAGATATTGAGGAGGAGCTCCCTACTATAGGGAAGCCTCCTCAATTTGTTTCAATATCCAAAAACGCTTGGACTATACTTGCCGTCAGCGTAGGTAGAGAAAAGATTCGAGCAGTTGTCTACAATGGAAAAGGTGAAGAACTCGAAAGTGCTGAATATAGAGTTAAGAGTGAACACTTGAACAATGAAGCAATGAGTGAATTGCTAAAGAGAACAATAGAGAAATTCTACGACTTCGACAGTGTAGGCATCGCATTTTCTGGAAACGTTGTGGATGGAAAAGTGGAATCGCGGATACTAAAATTGAAGAATTACGACCCGGTTAAGTCACTGAAATTAAAATCACTTGGCATACCGTATGTTATAATCTCAGACGTAGAAGCCATCGCAGCGTACGAATCAAAAACCTCAGGCAAGGAAAGAGTCTTTGTTCTGAATTACGGAACGGGCATAGGTGCTTGTTACTACGAATATCATGCGCTCTTCAGCCGCGACGAGTTCAAAAACATACCGCTTGGCCACCTGTACTACGGCGGAAATGAAAAGTGCTATTGCGGAGCGGTCGGTTGTCTTGAAACTGTTGCTTCTGACTACGCGGTATTTAAGAAATTTACGAAACAAGACATTCGCTTCGTTGATTTCATAGAGCATGAGGAAGATTACTGGACAGAATTGAAGCAGATAAGAAACATTACTAAGAACGGTGATGAAAGCGCGATAGCAATTTATAGGAATCTATATAAAGAGGTTGTTGAAAAATTAGCATACGTGCTCGGCAACGCATCGATGCTTTTGGAAGTAGACGAAATTGCAATCTACGGAGAAGGCAGTTCTCCTCTTCTGGCTGAAGCGTTAGAAGAGAAGATTAATAGCCTTTCACCGAACTTCAACGTATCAGTAAGGCATGGTAGTGTTTCAGACGCTGTTGAAAGAGGCATATCCTTAGAAGCAGCGGTCAATCTCGTTAGACGGAAATTCTCAAAATAGAGACTTTGAAAGAATTTGGAGGTTTTGTTATGTACATCATCTTGGTTGGTGGCGGTACTGGTTCTGGTAAGACGACAGTTGCAAAACGCAT
This sequence comes from Fervidobacterium gondwanense DSM 13020, assembly GCF_900143265.1. Taxonomy (NCBI): domain Bacteria; kingdom Thermotogati; phylum Thermotogota; class Thermotogae; order Thermotogales; family Fervidobacteriaceae; genus Fervidobacterium; species Fervidobacterium gondwanense. The sequence continues at coordinate 59,692 of NZ_FRDJ01000001.1, forward strand.
AATGGAATCGATAGGTTCTGACAAATGCGTAATGCTCCCTATGGATAATTACTACAAAGACATGTCGCACCTTCCGTTGGAAGAAAGAAAAAAATACAACTACGACCACCCGGACATGATCGAGCATACGCTCATCGTAAAGCACGTAAAAGAACTGCTGACAGGCAAGTCAGTGGACCTTCCGGACTACGACTTCGCACAGTACACAAGAACGGAAAACAACATCAAAGTAGATCCGAAACCTATCCTTTTAATCGAAGGTATCTTCGCACTTTATTACGACGAACTACGTGCACTTGCAGACCTCAAAATATACGTCGACACTGAAGGTGACGAAAGATTCATCAGAAGACTGCAAAGAGATATCTTCGAAAGGGGAAGAACGATAGAATCCGTAATCAACCAATACTTGAACACCGTAAAACCCATGCACGATGCTTACGTTGAACCTACGAAGAAACATGCAGACATAATAATTCCACGCGGTGGTTACAACGACAAAGCGATTGAGGTAGTCGTCGAGTACATACAAAATCTCATCTGATATATAAACTAACGAAAACGAATGTGGGCAGGTTACCCTGCCCACTTTTTTCTTTAATTTATCTATTCTTATTAATCTCTTAACTTGGTAAATCATTGAAATTCGTTCGCAATTAGGCTATAATTACTTTGATAAATTGGGAGAAGTATAACGCGAGGAGGTCTTGCATGAAAGTACATATCTTCACCTACGGTTGCCAGATGAACGAAAACGACACGGAAATCGCAAAGCAATTGCTTCTAAATGAAGGTTTTGAAATAACAGACAGCGAAGACGACGCCGATGTTGTTATCCTCAATACATGTGCGGTTAGGAAGAAATCGGAAGAAAAGGTATATAGCCACATAGGCAAACTGAAGAAGAAGGGCAAGAAAATAGGAATAATGGGATGCGTTGCGGAGAAGGAAAAAGAGAACCTCTTCAAAAGAGGCGTCTCTTTCGTTCTCGGAACGCGCGCATTGGCTGAGATTCCGCAGGCAGTCCAAAATGCTAAGAATGGTAGTAGACACGCATACTTTGACGATACGTTGAGCGAAATAGAGTACCACAAAGTCGAAACGAGGAGCTCAAAACACCACGCGTGGATAACAATAATCTATGGCTGTGATAGATTCTGCACTTATTGTATAGTCCCATACACAAGAAGCAGGGAAAAATCAAGAACGTTAGAGAGTGTTTTGACAGAAGTTCGAGCACTGGTAGATAAGGGATACAAAGAATTCACATTCCTTGGCCAAAACGTAGATGCTTACGGAAAAGATTTGGGCGATGGAACATCACTTGCCAAATTGTTGAGAGAGGCTTCAAAGATAGAACGTATTAAAAGACTCTGGTTCCTCACATCATACCCGACGGACTTTTCACTCGAAATACCACAAGCCATGCTTGAGAGCGAAAAAATAGCAAGGTCAGTGCACTTGCCAGTCCAACACGGCAGCAACAAGATACTTAAGGCAATGAACAGGAGATACACCAGAGAAGAATACATACAACTTATCCAGGATATAAGGAAAATAGTTCCTGATGCCTCAATTTCGAGTGATATAATTGTAGGATTTCCGGGAGAAACCGACGAAGACTTCGAAGACACTGTTAACCTTGTGAAAGAACTAAAATTCGAAAGGCTCAACCTCGCAGTCTACTCTCCACGCGAGGGCACGGTTGCGTGGAAGTACTACAAAGACAATGTACCTTACAAAACAAAAGTTAGAAGGATGTCTTACCTTCTAAACTTGCAAAAATTCATCAACAAAGAGCTCAATGAGGCGTACAAAGATAAAACGGTGGAAGTGATTGTAGAAGCCCAAGCAAAGAACGGGCTTTTCTACGGACGAGATATCAGGAATAAAATCATCTCATTCGAAGGAAGTAATGAACTGATAGGGAAAAGTGTATTAGTGAAGGTAAACAAGATAACCGCAGGTCCTCTGTACGGCACTATCGAAAAAGTTTTGGATTTCTAAGCATTTTCTAAGTTTGTTGGTGTATCATATCTGCGGAGGTGGTAATATGCGAAAATACATCTTAAAACTCTTCCTACTACTGAACGTTCTCTTAGTTACTTCCGTATTCTTCGGTGCAGAATACGTTGCCCGCATCGGCGAAATGGAGCTTGGCAGAATCAAGACCCAGCTAACGAAGAATGGATGGGTAAGCGTTAGCGAAATACAGTACGGCGAGACGTACTTAGTTGAGACGCGAACGCTTTACGGTGCAAACGGAATGTTCCAAATCTACGAAGCTACTTTCAAAACAGGTGGAGAAATTGTTGCGAAGATACTCGCAACTCAAAAGATGATGAAGACTACAATAACGCTTTACGCTTACTATGATCCGAAGAACCCGTCGGTTAAAACGTTCAGCTTTTCGGAGCCTAATTTGGTGATCCTTGACAACAACTTCATAATACCGCACTTCGAGATGATGCTGAAAATGCCTCATCCGAAGTTCCAGATCCTCATCCCGCAAGCTCTCTTCAATCCATCGAAAACTGAGAAGGCTTCGGGCATCGCTGAACTCAAACGGTTGGAAAAAGATATTTACGTGCTGAGCTACGAAGGTACTGATATAAAGATAATAACTGATAAAGATGGCATAGTGAAGATGGAATATTCCAACGGCATCACTGTTGAAAGGGTGAAGAAATAACTGAAAACATCTGACTACTTGAAAAAGTACGGAGTAACGCTTAAAAAATCGCTCGGGCAAAACTTCTTGTCGAACGAAACATTCGCCGAAAAGATCGTTCAGCTGTCGGAAATCGAGAAAACGGATACCGTCCTTGAAATAGGAGCTGGAGCTGGAACATTAACGGTTGCACTTGCACAAACAGGTGCAACTATTTTTGCTATTGAAATAGATGAGAGGATGCGACCAATACTCCAAGAAAGATTACTCACATACGAAAACGTCCACCTCATATTTTCAGACTTTCTCGCGTTAGATACATCTTTCTTGCCTGATGGCTATAAATGCGTCTCGAACATCCCGTACTACATTACAGCGCCGATACTCAAAAAATTACTCTTCACAAATTTCAAATTCCTCACAATCATGATGCAAAAAGAAGTTGGCGAGAGATTGCTTGAAAAACCCGGTAGCTCAAACCGCGGATTTCTAACTGTCGTGCTCCAAACCGTCGCAAACGTACAAAAGGTGCTTACAGTTCCAAAGAGCGCTTTTGTGCCGAATCCAGATGTCGACAGCGTTGTACTGAAAATGACAAGAAAAGAACAGTTACCATTTTCAGACAATTATGAACTTGAATCTTACTGGAATTTAGTTTCGAACGCATTCTCTCAGAAAAGAAAGACAATCTACAATAATCTAAAGACGTTTATTGACGATAAACAAAAGATAGAGGAAATACTCTTAAAAGCAGGTGTTCAGCCGAACGAAAGACCGGAAGGACTGACTGAAGAACAGTTCGTAGCGCTGTGGAGAGAATGGAAAAGAATATAGGTGAAAATTTTTGGAGGGAAGCAGATTGAAAAGAACATTTGTCTTCGACTTAGACGGCACAGTGCTGAATTCAAAGAACGAATTTCCTCAAGAAACGAAGCGAATAGTTTTGAACATACTGGAAAACGGGGATAATGTTGTATTCGCAACTGGAAGAATGCACATCTCCGCAAAAAAACTCTTAGAAAACGTATTTGGAAAAGACATTTTCCCCATAATCTCATACAACGGAGCAGTAATATATCTTCCTGAAAAGGGATTTATATTTGAAAAAACGCTCGACATGGAAACCTCATACAGAGTCATCGATTTTCTCAGAGAAAGAAACACTCACGTTCAAACCTACGTTGATGACCTGCTGTACAGCGAAAAGGACGATGACGAAATAAAGCTCTACTCAAAACACGCGGATGTACCGTATTACGTGGTCGACGATTTGAAAGCTCTTCCACACCCTCCGATCAAAATATTGGCAGTTGGCGAGGCTGAGAAGCTTGACTTGATGATAGAACCACTGAAATCGATAGTCGATGGCAGAGCAAACGTATTCAAGAGCTTTTCCATATTCCTCGACATAGTACCGTCCGATGCTAACAAAGGTATAGCTTTGCAATTCTTGGCTGAGCATCTCAATTTCGATTTGTCGAAAACAATAGTCTTTGGTGACAATGAAAACGACATATACATGTTCAACGTAGCGGGCATGAAGATAGCGGTTGAAAATGCAGTTGAAAAATTGAAAGAGGTGGCTGATTTTGTCAGCAAGTCGAATGAAGAGAACGGTGTTCTTCACGCTTTTAATACTCTTTTCCCTGAGTATACACGGTAGGAATTTCCTGTGTACAAATAGATTGGAAGATTTCCTGAAAGACGTGAGCCTACTCACGCTCGGAAGTCTCGGGAACACTTCGTTAGCCCAAGAAGTTGGGCAGTATGTAGGAAGTGTTGCAAAACAAGATGGTTACAGCTACTATCTTATTGGACCACTCGACACACTGAGTGTTGATGACAACGACTATTTCTACCGAGTGAATAAATCGCCATTCATAACCGCTGACATATACGAAAAATTCGCAACTGGGCTTGGCAACGCAGGGATAATACCCGTATTCGACGGCAGAGGGAAAATCGACACAAACCTCGTCTCTTCCTTGGTAACACGAAAACTCACATATCCCGTCCTTGTCGAAGACGAAGGAAAGGCGAATTTGTTGCGCGCATTGGGATACAAGGCGGTATTCATTGTCGAAGAAAACGGCGAGTACAAATTTCTCAATAGTATTCCCGTGAGCTTGTACTGGAAAATCCCTGTTCAGAACCCTGAAGAGCTCCGGAAAAAAGTGTTACTGAACTCAATAATATACCTTGGACCGGGCGAGGTACAAATCAGAAAATCGTTCGTAACGTCCGGCGTTGTTGTCTTTTCAGATGAGGAATTTGTAATCTCAGAAGCTAAAAAGGCACTTGAAAAAAGAACAGCACCCGGTAGGGTGCCGTGGTGAATTAGTTTTTCTCGTTATCTTATATTGTCTATAACATACTCTATCGCACAGATGCTTGCACCGACTAAGTTTGAGCTGATATCTCGAAAGATGGAAGGCATGATGATGACTTTGGACGCAGCAGGTTTCAAAGCCTTCTTCCTGACAACAGAAATCAACTGCCGATAGAAATACTCAGGCATTCCTATAATCTCCCCGCCGAGTACTATAGCTTCTGCATTCACCGCGTTGATGATATTCACTATACCCTCACCAAGATTAGTAGCCATGTCGAGCAATATCTGTCTTGCTTCAGGCATCTTTGACAAGCTCTTAAAATCGGTGATTTGATGGTTTTTCAGTTCTTTTCTTGCTCTTCCCAAAGCGTATCTGATGGACGAGTACAGCTCCCAGCAGCCTGTCTTCCCGCAGTGGCAGGATTTATCGGAGTTAATATCCATCGTCATGTGTCCAAACTCGCCAGCCGAAAAGAACTTACCTCGGAAGAGCTTGCCGTTCAGCATAACCCCAGTACCTACACCTTCTCTTACCAGAACGAAGACTATGTCGTTCACATTGGACAAAGCCTTCGAATAATACTTTTCAGCGAGGACCGAAAGATTCGCCTCGTTGTCCGCCATTATCGGCACTTCGATATCCAAGTACTTACCAATCTCTACATCACGCCATTCCAAATTAGGCGCGGTAATTATTATACCCTTATCTGTATCGACGATACCTGGAATAGAAAGTACGACAAGCGATATATCGAACAGCTTCTTCAAATTGTGATAGTAATACTTCACTTTCTCAAAGAATTTTGAATAATCCTTTGGTGTCTTGAAAGTTTCAATAACCTTTATCGTTCCGTCGTAAAACCCGAGCGCAGCTGTTGAGTACGTAACGCCGACATCGAAGAGCAGGGCGATATGATAATCAGGATTTACCTTAAGCGATATCTTCTTTCTACCTGGAGAATCGCTCACCATAACACCCGCTTCGAAGATATGCCCTTCGGCTATGAGCTCGTTGACCAGCCTTGTGACACTGCTTGCCTTCAAGCCGGTCACTTCTGAGATGTCGTTCCTCGATATCGGCTTTCTTCTATGAAGGAGTCTCAGGATGATCTTCTTGTTCAGGATCTTTATATTACTGCTGTCGTACTTGCTGATCGACAAAGGTTATCACCTCGTTGTGTTTTCTGTTAGGTTATTCGTATGATCTTGCCACACTTTCGAACGCACCTTTCAATGAATGATAAAGCGATTTGAAAATCTCATAATTGCGCTCGTAAATCTCGTGCCTCTCCTTGTTAGGTTCTGTGCTATCTGTAATAGAAATCCACTCCTTAGCTACCTTATCGGGCGCATTCCCACTTACAGCTGAGTACGCAAGAATAGCCGCACCGTAAGCTCCGCCTTCTTTACTTGAAACTTTAACGAGTCTTTTTCCAATAACATCAGCGATTATCTGCGTCCAGACCTTGCTCTTTGACCCACCGCCCGTAATCCTAAACTCTTTTACGTTCGCTGATGGTATATGCACGTAGCAATCTTTCAATCCGTACGCAACGCCTTCATATATAGCTTTGTAAATCTCAAAACGGTTGTGCGCCGAACTCAAGCCGAAGAGCACACCCCTTGCATTTGGGTCTCTGTGCGGTGTGCGTTCCCCGTTAAGGTATGGCAAAAAGAAAAGGCCACGCGCCCCGGCGGGCACTCTATCAACCTCACTATTAATAATATCATAATCTCTGAAATCTGTGATATCGTTGAACCAGTCTAAGGAATTCGTAGCAGACAGCATAACTCCCATGTAGTAATTGACACCATCGACTACGTGTGCAAAGACGTGAACCCTACCTTCTTCATCCGGCTTTGCCGTAGGTGTTGGAACAAGCACAGTTCCAGAAGTTCCAACACTCACCATCGCCGTATCATAATCCGTAACACCTACACCCAGCGCTGCACAAGCGTTGTCTGCACCACCTGGCACTACTATAATCTCTTCATCCAACCCCAACTCATAGGCTGTTTCAGGCGTAATCTTGCCAACGATACTGTTTGATTTCTTGATTTCAGGAAGCTGTTCTACTTTTAAGTTAAGAATCTCCAAAATCTCATTATTCCATTCCCTTTTTCTTATATCGTATATCGCCGTTCCGGAGGCATCGGAATGCTCAGTTGAATACACATTCGTCAATTTGAAATTTATAAAATCCTTCGGAAGCATGAACATGTGTGATTTTGTAAAAACCTCCGGGTAATTTCTCGAGAGCCACAATATCTTCCCAGCTGTGAATCCTGTCAATATAGGGTTGCCTGTAATCTCTATAGCCTTGTGCTCCCCGCCAAGCTTTTGTGTTATCTCATCGCACTCTTTACCTGTTCTCTGATCGCACCAGAGTATCGAATTAAAGAGCGGCTCGCCCGATTTATCCACCGCAACGAGGCTGTGCATCTGCCCACTTGTGGAAATCGCACTGATTCTAATGCCGTGCTCTCTGGCATATGTCGAGAGGCTTTTCAATACAACCTTAACACCATTCCACCACTCGTTCGGATCTTCTTCTGCCCAACCTGGTTTTGGAGATATCAGCTTCAGAGGGTAATCTGATTTAGTCAATATATTACCGTCTTCATCTACCAAGATTCCCTTAATTGCGGTGGTGCCGACATCAAGCCCAACGACGCATATCTTGCTCACAGTATTACCTCCCGCCGAATATGACATCGTTAATTACCATCTCAAGCAATTCTTGCTTGAGAGATTTGACTCTCACATCGGTTAAATCCTCAACGTAGGAAGACAGCTCATCAAGAGTTGTTTTGCCTTCCAGAATCTTCATTCCGATTTCAGAATTATACTCCGAATACCTCTCTTCTATCATCGGTTTTACCTTTTCTCTCAATTTCACTGCAAGCTTTAAACCGAGTGCAAACGCATCCATGCTGCTAACGTGTGCGTAAACGATGTCTTCCGGATCAATGGAAGCGCGCCTTACCTTTGCATCGAAATTGAATCCGCAATCCAAACCGTTGTTTTCAAGAACTTCATACATTGCAAAAGTTGTTTCGTACACATCAGTTGGGAACTGATCTGTATCCCAGCCAAGCAGCAAATCTCCGCGGTTAGCATCTATACTGCCGAGTTTCCCATTCAGCCTTGCAACTCTAAGTTCATGGGCAAAAGTATGCCCTGCAAGTGTTGCGTGGTTAGCCTCTATGTTCAGCTTGAAATGCTCGAACAAATTGTGCTTTTTCAAGAAATACAGAACAGTTGATGCATCGAAATCGTACTGGTGCTTTGTCGGTTCTTTCGGCTTTGGTTCTATCATAAGAACTCCATTGAATCCTATCCTTTCTTTATACTCAACAACCATCTCCAAGAACCTTGCAAACAGCTTTTCCTCTAACGCACTATCTGTAAGCAACAAATTGTCGTACCCTTCTCTGCCGCCCCACAGAACATATCCAAGACCTCCCAATTCCTTTGTCACATCGAGCATCTTTTTCACCTGACTTGCTGCATACGAAAATACAAGAGGATTTGGCGAAGTTGCTGCTCCCTGCGCATAGCGTGGATGCGAGAAAAGATTCGCAGTACCCCACAACAACTTTACGTTGCTCGATTTCATATATTCTTTTATCTTCTCAACGACCTTGTCGAGAATCTTGTTAGATTCTCTTAGAGTTAAACCTTCGTGCGCCAAGTCCCTATCGTGAAACGTGAAATACTCGACGCCCGTCTTTTCGCAGAACTCGAACAAGGCATCTACCTTTGCAAACGCAGTGTCCATCGGATCTTTCTTAAACCAGGGTCTTTCAAACGTTGCAGAACCGAATGGGTCTTCTCCCCTGCTGTTGAATGTATGCCAATAAGCGACTGCGAACCTGAACCAATCTCTCATCTTCTTGCCAGCGATTTCTTCCTCTGGATTGTAAAATTTGTAAGCTAAAAGATTCTTTGAACTTGGACCTTCGTAGACAACTTTTTCAACATTGAAGTACATACACTTCACCTCCAATAGATATGATCAAAAATAATTAGAAAGTGTAAACTTTTGTAAAGAATACTCTATCTTCAAATACCTCTCTTCTCATTCCATCTACCTCAAAACTTCCTTTAAGCCTTATATCATCCGAAGAACTTCCAATCATGACGTTGTAAACCCCAGGCTCAACGCAGAGCTTCATATCGCGTCCGTAGAACGCGAGCACGTCCGTGTGGAGATTGAACAAAACTTTCCTCTTTTCGCCAGGTTTCAAATTCACCTTCGCAAAACCTTTCAGTTCCTTAACTGGCCGAGTTACTGAGGCACATTCTCTTCCGATGTAAAGCTGCACAACCTCTTCGCCTTCAACTTCACCAGTGTTCTCCACATAAAGTGAAATTTCGACGCTTCCTGCCATTGGCACTTTTGATGGAGAGATTTCTAACCCGCTGTAATCGAAATTAGTATACGAAAGTCCGTGACCGAACGGGAATAGTGGTTTGACACTCTCGTCAACGTAGTCACCATGCCAACTGGACCTTCCGCCAGACGGTTTGAAGTAGTGGAAGAGCGGAATCTGACCAGCACTTCTCGGGAAAGTCATTGGAAGTTTACCGGATGGATTGACTTTGCCGTAAAGCACATCGACTATTGCCTTTGCACCAATCTCACCTGGCAACCACGCCTCAACAATAGCAGAAACCTTGTCTACAACCCTGGTTAAAGAATAAGGTCTGCCATTCAGCAAAGCGAGCACCACAGGCTTGCCAACCTTTGAAACCTCAATGATAAGTTCTTCCTGAACTCCGGGCAACTTCAAATTCGCGCTGTCCCTCGACTCACCCGTTGTGCAATCCATGGTCAAACCTGACCTATCACCAACTACAACTATCGCCACATCGCTATTCTCGACTGCTTTGAGCGCCTCGTTGAACCCTTCTTTCGAATCTCCCAAGACATCGCAACCTTTCGCGTATGTGAATTGAACACTTTCTTCTTTGAGCAACATCTCTATACTCTTGATCTTGTTCATGCTCTCCTCAACCGATTTCTTCACGCTTGAAAGATTGAACTTAGGCGCATCAAAAGCCAAGTTAACGTTCTCGAGCATTATTTTTATATGTGCTAAGTACATGTAATCACCGAGCATGTTCCTGACATCCGCCGCATTTGGTCCTATGAGTGCTACTTTCATATCTTTTTTCAATGGCAAGATACCGTCGTTCTTAAGGAGCACTATTGACTTTCTTGCAACTTCAAGAGCAAGCTCTGTGTTTTTTACAACCTTCGCTTTTGAAGGTTCTACGTACGGTTTATCGAACAAGCCCAATTTAAATTTCATCTTCAAAATCCTTCTAACAGTTTGATCTAACAACTTTTCCGGAATAACCCCGCTTTTCACCAGGTCTAAGACATGTGCATAGCAATCGGTATTTGGTAATTCCACATCTATTCCCGCTTCAAGGGCGTATTTTGCTGCTTCGGCTTTATCCCTTGCTAATTTGTGATGTTCGTGGATCAACTTCACCGAGAAATAATCAGAGACAACGAGTCCATCAAATCCCCATTCTTTCCTCAGCACATCTGTTAAAAGCTCTCTGGAGGCGGCAAGAGGCACTCCGTCTATCTCGCTGTACGAATTCATAACAGAACCAACCTTCGCTACTTTCACGGCAGCTTCGAATGGGAACATGAAGATCTCTCTCAACTCGCGTGGCGGAATGTTAGTTGGAGCCCAGTTCCGCCCTCCTTCAGACGCGCTGTAACCGACAAAGTGCTTTGTAGTGGCAATGACTCCGTCTTTCAAGTCTTCTCCCTGCAGACCTTCGACATAAGCACACCCCATACTTGCGACAAGATAAGGCGACTCTCCGAATGTTTCCTCAACCCTTCCCCATCTTGGGTCCCTTGCAACGTCAAGTACAGGAGCGAGCCCTTGGTGAATTCCCATATTCCTCATCTCTTGCCTTATCACTTTCGTAACTTCCTTTACCAGTTCAGGCTCCCACGTACTCGCCATCGCGATAGGCACAGGAAAATTCGAACCGTTGAGTCCCATATATCCAGTTAGGCATTCTTCGTGCATTAATGCTGGTATTCCAAGTCTCGTATTTTCTATCAAGAATTTCTGTACTTTATTGTCGAATTGAGCAACTTCTTCGGGTTGAAAGTTTGTTGCTCCACCCGGTCTTGAGATTTGACCTATGCCGTCCTTCAACAGCTCAAATGCTTTCCCTTCATCGAAATTCCCGTTCTCGTCGAGTAATTGATAACTCCAAACAGAACCGAGCTGGCTAACCTTTTCTTCCAGCGTCATTCTCGAAAGCAGGTCCTCAACTCTCAATTCAATAGGCTTAGAAGAATCCTTATATATCTCCATAGCGCTCTCCCCCAATCTTTATCAAAATCATTTGTAAAGATAGCACATAACCTTACTACCATTTACATCAAAATAAGGCGGTCTTTCTTTTCTGCATATGTCCATTGCGTACGGGCATCTTCCCGCAAACTTGCATCCAGTCGAAACGTACTCAACCTCTTCTAAATCTGAGAGCTTTATCCTCGTGCTCCACTTTTTCTTTGGGTCTGGCTGAGGTATCGACTCCTTTAGCAGTTGCGTGTACGGATGTTTTGGTTCAGACAGCACTCGCTCTGTACTACCCGTCTCCACTATGTTGCCCCTGAACATGATGGCTATCCTGCCACCGAGGTAATAAGCCGTCATTAAGTCGTGAGTGATGTAGAGGATGCTTATTCCGAGCTCTTCGAGTTTCTTAAATAAATTAACGATCGACATTCTCAAAGAAGCATCGACCATCGACACCGGTTCATCGGCAACTAACAACTTTGGGTTTGTAAGCAAGCTCTTGGCTATCGAAATTCGCTGCAGCTGTCCACCGGAAAATTCGCTTGGATACTTGTGGTAAAATTCGTCGAACTCGATGCCCACCGTTTTCAACTTCTCTGTTATTATCGCAGTCGCTTCTTCCTTGCTTTTTGAAATCTCAAAATTCTTCAGCGTATCGTAGAAATAGCTCTCAACTCTCCTGAGCGGATTAAACGTTGTGAACGGATTTTGGAAAACAGCCTGTATCTCCTCAAAAATCTCACTTCTTTTCTTGAGGTTGTCTATCCTCTTTCCAGAATAATACACTTCACCGCGAGTAACATCTTCAAAACCCAAGACTATCTTTGCTATAGTAGTTTTTCCACAGCCACTCTCGCCGGCTAATGTAAAGATCTCACTTCCGTTTATTTCAAAAGAAACATCATCTACAGCTGTTATCTTCGTTCCGCCTATTATACTGCCTATCCTGTAGACCTTCGTTAGGTGTTCAATCCTCAAAAGACTGTTGCTCATACCTTCACCCCCGAATGCAACCAGCATGCCACTTTTTGTCCACGTTCAACCTCTGCAAGCTGCGGTACCGAATCTCTACACTGCTGCATTGCAAACGGGCATCTGGTATGAAATGCGCAACCTGAAGGCAGAGATGCCAAAGATGGCGGTGAACCTGGTGCGCTCTCCCTTTTTCTCTTTTCACCAAATTGAGGGAGAGATTCGATAAGGAACTTCGTGTACGGATGGAGCGGCTTTTCAAATATCTCTTCCGTTTTTCCTTCTTCGACGATCTTGCCGGCGTACATTATGCCTATTCTGTCAGTCATGTTAGCGTGAACACCCATATCGTGCGTCACTAACACAATAGTATTTTTGTACTTCGCTTGAACATCTTTCAAAACTTGTATTACACCTCTCTGGGTAACGACATCCAGTGCGGTAGTCGGTTCATCCGCAACAATTATCTTCGGAGCGAGTATCGTCGCCAAGGCTATCGTAACCCTCTGTCTCATCCCACCTGAGAGCTGATGAGGATACGCATCCAATATCTCTTTTCTAAGCCCAAGCTCGACAATATGTTGCAAGATATTGTCCCTCAATTCGCCTATTTTGAAGCCGTTAGCGTGCGGTTTCAAAAAGTCCTCAAACGTGTCCATTATCTTGGTTACCGGATTCAAGACATTCATAGAACCCTGTGGCACGTAGGATATGAACTTCCACTTAAACTTCCTGCGTTCACTTGGCTGGATCTTGTAAATCGAAACCGGTTTATTCTCATCTATATACAGCACATCGCCATCAACAACCCTCAATGGAGGCTCGACAGCGTCGAAAAGAGTTTTGAGAAGCGTACTCTTTCCGCACCCGCTTTCACCGGCGATGCCGTATATCTCGTTTTGATTGAACGAAATACTCACTTCGTCAACAGCCTTAACAACAATTTTCTTTCCGTACACATCGAGATGGTAATATGCCTTTAAATTCCTCGTTTCGAGCACAGCCACTGTTATCACCTCAAGCCTTTCCTATCCTCTGGATACGCATCCTTGGATCCAGGTACTCGCTAATGCTTAAAGACATAAGGTACAGAGCCACAAAAATTAGGATGGAGAACAAAACGGGTGTAAGAACCCACCACCAATATCCTAAGAGCAATGCCTGACTCGATATCGACCACTGTAGCATTGTACCCAGTGTTGGCGTTTCGAGGTTGAAAACCCCGAGTATTGCCAAAGTAATCTCCATACCTATTGCCCACGACATATTTCCAATTAGCGTGGCGAATATCAACGGAATCAAATACGGCATGTAATCTTTAAAAATAATGGAACTGGTAGATGCTCCCGAAAGAACTGATGTATATGTAAAATCCTGCTCACGGAGGCTGAGAACTTGAGAGCGCACAACGCGCGCATCCCAAGCCCAGCCAAAGACACCAAGCAGTAACCCGAGAGACGCGATTCCCATCCTTGCCTTAGCAATCATCGCGAAAAGCACAATTATCACGAAGAGAGGTATTACCAAGAAAGAATCGCTTAGGAACGTCAAAATCCTATCGGCAGCCCCACCCTTGAATCCTGCTATTATCCCGATCAAGACAGCTATAACGCGCGAAACTAATCCGGCGATGAGTGAAGCTATCAATGAATTTCTCACTGCAAACGTGAGTAGCCAAAAGACGTCCTGTCCCATAGATGTTGTTCCGAGGATATGCGGCCAGTGTGGTGGTAAATTCCTCTCCACTACATTCCACCTATACGGATTGTAAGGAGAAAAGAACGATAAGAACGAAAGTACAACGAGTAACAAGAAAATCACGAAAGAGACTTTGAACCTATTATCTTTAAGTAGCTCCCTGAAAGTTTTCATCATTTCACCCCATCTCACTTGCATCTCATCTATATCTCACGCGCGGGTCTAATAACGGATAAATGAGGTCTATCACGAGCACGCTTGTTGTGATGACTATGATAGATATGCTCGTTATGCCCATCAGCAAATTGTAGTCGCCTGTAAAAACAGCGTTGTAGAGCAGAGTACCGACACCGGGGTAAGAGAATGTCATCTCTGTGATTAGCGCACCGCTGAATATCTGACCAAGAGATAGTGCTAAACCAGTCGTCTGTGGCAACATCGCATTTCTAATAACATACTTGTAAACTATCTTCTTTTCCGGTACACCAGCGAGCTTTGCATACTTCACGTAATCTTCTGACTTAACCGTCTGAACGACAAGCTTCATCGCCTGGAACCAAACGAACATGCCTATCAAAAGCAATGACATCGCAGGTAGGAACGAGTGCTTTAGTATACTTACAATACTGTACCAACTGAACTTACTGGACATACCTGTCGCAAAAGCACTCCTAATTGGAAAGATAGGAAAGATATACCCAAGAATTATGAGTAACGTAAGTGCCAGTATATAGTAAGGCATAGGCCTTATTATCATCGCTATGAAATCGACAACCTTAACCCATCTCTTATTCGAGAAATATCCTGCAAAACCACCGACGATATTACCGATTATCCACGCCAAGAGCGTTGTGATGAGCATAAGTCCCAACGTCCAAGGAAGTGATTGTGCAATAAGAAGCTTTACAGGCGTTGGGAATTGATAGTAAGACGGTCCAAAATCCGCCCTTACAAACCTCTTAAGGAAACTAACATATTGCTCCCATAACGTACCCTCAAGACCATAAAGTTGCCTTAGGGTTTTAATCATCTGGTCAACCGACTTAGGATCCATATAGACCCCTTGCGTTGTGAAACGAGCGATGAACTGCTGAACTGGATCAGTTGGCAACAACCTTGGAATGAAGAAAACCATCGTTATGCCTACAAAAATTACAAGGAAATACACAATCAACCGAGGAATTAGATAGCTCTTTATAAACTTCAAAATGCATACCTCCCCTTGAGTTCAAACGTAAAAAATGACAATTTGAAAAAACCGGGGAGAGAGGCGTCTCCCTCCCCAATAATGAACTGCTTTATCTTATTTCTTCCCGGTAGGTTTCAAGAATGGTAACATATACTTGAAGTTTGGCCAGTGGTGATACGGCTGTGAGTACATATTTTCTGCGCCTGGGAAGTTCGTCCAGTAGTATTCGTCCCAAACTATAACGCCAGGATAGTTGAACGTTGGTATGCCAGGCATTTCCGCTACTAACAACTTGAGACCCTCAATTCCTAAACTAATAAGGTTTGAAGTATCGTCAGTCGAGGTGACTCTGAGTTTCTTTATAATCTCATCCATCGCTGGATTGGACCATCTCATGTAGTTACCCCACGGTGCATTCTCGCCAATAGCTGCCTTGTAATCAGACAAGAACGGTTCGAGAACGCGGAACAAATCGGCACCGGCACCCCACGGCTCTCCTGCGGGCCAATCTGTGCTGACTTGGAACTCACCTTTCTGCCCCATTGTTGCCAAGGCATCCGTTGTCATAACTGTTACATCGATTCCGAAGTTCTTCCAAGCTTGTGATGCAGCAAATGCATTTCTGTACGATGGGTGTGCCGGGTTAGTCGTAGTAATTATCGTTATCTTCCACGGCGTACCATCCGGTAAGAGCCACTTTCCATTCTTATCTCTCTTGAATCCATTCTTAATCAGCAGTTGCTCTGCAACGTCCGGTGCATATTTCCACCATCCAGGTCCGAATACTCGCCTGACCTCTGCTGGATCGCTTGGAACATTGTATCCCCTCTTTTTGGCGTACTCAGCCAATCTCGTTCCAGCAGTTGGGTCGTATGGTTTGAACTTCTTGCCGCCTCCGAGGTCAATTTCAAAATTCCTGAGCCATGAATCCATTCTCAGATAAAACATATCGTAGTATGCCTTTGTAAGTGGAATGTGAATTGGGCTCAACGTTACAGCGCCGTCGAATGAATTAGCAGCATATTCAACGATATCTATAGCCAAAGTTAGCGCCCAGCGCACATCCTTGTTGTCAAATGGTTTTACAGCAGTGTTGAAAGCAAGCCCCGTTATACATGGGTCAATATTGACAGTCCATGGAAAATCTTTTCTCCAAGCTCTTGCAGTATTCACACGTTGCATAACAGCCAGCATACCGGCGATCGTAAGGTCCGCTGCATCGAGCTGGTGCTGAGCCATGGAAAGGATCTGTTGCTCGACCGTACCGCTTGCAATGAACAGTACGTACTTTGGCTGTGGCATACCATAAATCATGCCCGTCGGTGTCCTCTGCCAGTCGCTTCTTCTTTCCCACAACGTCCAATAACCGCCTTGATCCACATCCTTAAGCACGTACGGACCTGTACCAACTGGAGGATAGAAATTAAACGTGAGTGGGTCTTTAACCTTCTCAAACACATGCTTTGGAAGTGGTCTCAAAGCACCCCACCTATCGAGCCAATACGTGTGGAACCTTCCGTTTGGTTCCTTCAATTTGAACTTCACCGTGTAGTCATCGATCTTAGTGATTTGAACAACCTGCATCATCTGGTCGTGATATCCCATACCCTCAATCTTTTTCGCAAGCTCAACTGTGTAAATAACATCATCGGCAGTAAAAGGCACTCCATCGCTCCAGTAAACGCCTTTTCTCAACTTGAACGTTACTTCAGTCAAGTCCTTACTGTACACTGGTCCACTCGCTGCGAGTGCGTTGATGATCTTTCCTGTAGCGTATTCAACACACCAGAGTGGCTCGAGCAACAAGTTCTGAATTCCCCTGTCCTGCCACACCCAAGTTGCCCATACGTTGAAATTCGTGGGGTTAGCTGCTCTTCCTGTTAATGCATTAGCTATGAATGTCTCACTTCTCGGAATTCCCCCTGGTAAGTCTGCAAACAATACAACTGCAACAAGAACCGCCAAAATAGCCAAGAACCGCCTCATATACACTCCCTCCTCTTCACAGGATAGAAAGAAATACCTTCCAACAAAACCCCTCTCTAAGATACTCACCGCGGATTCTAACAATCAGGCAATAATTTTATTAATTACTTCCAGAGTGTAATCAATTAGCTTTATAACACACTTGTAATTTTAGACAAAATTCGTTTAATAAAAGTAACGTTAAATGTCTTGAAGTTATAGTATGAATTCTTTTAATTTCTTAAGAATTCGAATTTTTTCAAAAAATATCTGTTATCTTTATCTACCGCAATTATAAAGCAATTAATTTTTGAGGATGGGAGAAAGTGAGGTCATGTCATTTACTTTGGGGTTATTTCCAAAGACCATAAAAAGAGGCTCTTACCATTCTTCTTAAGCCAATTTCTAAACAATCTGTAATCAGGTACAAATTTTCCAACGAATCGCCAAAACTCTGGGCTGTGATCAGGATGTGCTATATGTGCAAGCTCGTGGACTATCACGTATTCAACAATACCCACTGGCGCCATAATTAATCTCCAGTTGAGTGAAATCGTTCCTTTCGTGGAACAGCTTCCCCAGCGAGTTTTCGCATCTTTCACGACAACTTTTTTGTAGCTTATCCCCATAATCTCCGATATCTCGTTAACCTTTTTAGGCAGATATTCTTCCGCTTGTTTTCTAAGCCACCAAATTGCCAATTTGTTGGCGTCGTCCACGTACCGCGGATTTAAAAAGAACGTCCCATTGACGTACCGCAATGGGACATTTGAATCACCGTTTAAGATTATTTTTCTCTCTTCACCGAAATAGAGTATCGCATTTTTACTCGTGAACGCAGACTTCTGGGCGGAAAAACTTTCGACCAATTTCTTAATCTCAGACTCTTTCCTCTTCAAAAATTGTTCTAACTCTTTTTCGGTCATCGACTTCGGAACTGAGATTTTCAGCGTTCCGTCGTAGTCTATGTAGATGGAGATTTTTCGGGTGTTTTTGTGCACTATTTTGTACTCAAAGGAGGACGTACTCAAAAAAATCATCCTTTATAATAGCTTTGGTTTTCCAGCAATTGTTCAACCGGAACATCTTTGTATTCCTTAGCAGGAACGCCCATGTATATCTTTCTTGGAACAGTGTTCCGTGTTAGAACAGACCCGGCAGCAACGAGCGTATCTTCTGCTATCTCGATGCCGGGCAATATCGTAGAATTCGCGCCAATTCGAGCACCTTTTCTCAGCGTTGGACCTTTGAAGTATTTCTTTCTCTCCTCAGTCCTGCCTAAGAAGTTGTCGTTTGTAAACGTGACACCCGGCGCTACAAAACAATAATCTTCGATTGTCGAAATTGCTGTAATATATGCGTTAGTCTCTATTTTTACGTATTTCCCAATTTTCGTTTTATTCTCAACAGCAACTCCCCTACCAATGATCGTATATTCCCCGATCTCAACATCTTCCCTAATGCTTGCCAGATCACCGACGAAAACAAAATCACCCAGTGTCGCTCCTCTATAAATCACGCAATTTGCCCCGACTGTAACGTACTTTCCAAGCAACAAAGGTGGTAATTCTTTCTCATCGGTTGTCGCAGACGCACTTGCTTTGAAAGGTTTCTTTCCAAGGACTGTGTTGTCAGCTACAACGCACCCCTCACCAATGACTGTATCCTTTCGTATCACAACGTTGTGACCGATCACAGCGTTGTCCCCAATCACGACATTATCCTCAACAACAACATTCTCACCAAACACAACGTTTTTGCCTATCTTCGCACTGCTGGATATCATATCTCCACCTCCGTTAATTAATCTGCCAACCTGAATTCCGGACCTATTTCTTTTGCAATTTTAAGTACTTTTCTGTACTCTTCTATTGTTATTCTCCTTGCTATTTCAGGGTATTTATGCGCTTGATACGTCGGATAATACTGTGCCATGATATTAACATAAGCCTTCGGTGAGACGTTTCGGGCAATAAATCTCAGCACCTCTTCGCTTTTTGCAATATCGTTTGGCAACACAAGATGCCGAATTATCAGTCCTTTAACCGCTATGCCGTATTCATCGACTATCAAATCACCCACTTGCCTTTGCATCTCTATAAGCGATTCTTTCGCATATAAGGTGTAATTATTAACACCAGAGTACACACGAGCGTTTTCGTCGTCTCCGTACTTAAAATCTGGCATGTATATATCAATTATACCATCTAATAATGTGATAATTTCCTTTCTTTCGTACCCACCACAGTTGTAGACTATCGGTATTTTCAGTCCATTTTTTGCAGCAATGTTGATAGCACTCACAATCTGCGGAGCATAATGCGTTGGCGTAACTAAATTTATGTTGTGACACCCCATGTTCTGCAACCGAAGCATGATGTCTGCAAGTTCCTCAATGCTAATCTTCATTCCTTCTCCAAGCTGACTAATCGTAAAATTCTGACAAAACACACATCGCATGTTGCAATGCGTGAAGAATATCGTCCCTGAACCATTTCTCCCGACTAAAACAGACTCCTCGCCAAAGTGCGGTCCAAAGCTTGAAATCTCTACTTCGGCCTTTGCTTTGCAAAAACCCTTTTGCCCTGCTAACCGGTTTACACCGCAGACATGTGGACATATGTCGCACTTTTCAAGGCGAGCCATTAATTCTTTTGCAATTTTCTCAAGCGTTCCATCTTTCGACTTCTCAATATACAAAGGTGCGTACATACTCACCCACGCCTTACAATTTCGCAGAAATTACTTTCGCTTAAAACTAATTCTCCAAATGTAAAAATCCTTCTTGTCCGAGCTCGTGAACAGATAGTTATATGAATACGTATAATTCACACTGTTAATGTTTGCATAAATCAATGCATCATTCACCGCTCTTGAAAGATTACTGGCTATAAAATCTCCTTCACCTACTAAGAGTACTTCCTTCCCATTCTTAATCATATAGTAAATGTAATTCACCAGTTCGTCGTATTTCAAGACTAAATATCCATACAGCAAACTGAATGTTTCCCTCGCAGAGCTACTGTTGTACCTGACTATTTCCTCATACAACTTCTCTGCGTAACTCTTCGCAGAAATCGTGCCTGGAAGCTTTGTTTCCGGATAGTGCGAGTACTTTGCTTGATTCGTGCCGAAAAACAAATATGCATTTACTCCCATGCTGTCGTTCCACGTTGTGTCGACATAGAACAGCTCACTGCCTATCTTCACGACATTCCAAGCGTGCGATTGAAGAGCTGTCGCATCCTTTCCTGGTACTTTCCCCTGCCCGCTTACCAAATATGCCTGCAATCCAGCCGCTTTCGCTAACCGATAGAACAGCAGTGCGTAACCCTGGCACACACCCCTGCGGTTCTTGAGCGTTGCGTAAGCGCTTTTGTACGTATACGAACTATCGTATTCGATATTCAGCTTCATCCATTCGTTTATCATGAAGACCTTCTTTGTATCACTCTTATACCATTCAATATAGCTGAAATATTCTTCTGGATAAAATCATCTACAGCCTTTCGCTCTGCGGGTGTTTCGACGTAAGTGTACGTGATAGTCGTTGTTACGGTACCGAGCTGTTCAACTGAATTCTCTTCCCATCGCTGCAAAAATAAACTTTCACCGATGCTCTTAATAACCGAATCTACGACTTTGAGCATCGTTGAATTATTCGTCCCGTACGCTAACAAAACTGTTGTCGGTTCAAAGTTCAAAATATCGGTCACAATAACTTTCTCTATCTCATCTGCCGAGCGCACTTTGTACGTTTGACCAATGAGCATTGTGTCGATTGATATCAAAACAACAAAGCAAACTAAACAAACTTTTCTAAACAACCTTCCGCCTCCAATCTGGGAATGTTGCTGTTCGGATAACTTTCTCGACACCGTCGACAAGCTCGACAATTTCTGGACAGGCTCGACAGCAGTCTATTGAAATTATATCACAAGATTGTCGCCGGCTTATTTATGGTATAATATACTAAGCGTTATTATACTAATTTAGATTAGTATAATCACGATTATAATATCAAACCGCAGAGGTGATGAAAGATGTTTATTAACAGGTTTGAAGAGAAGGATTTCCTCAACAACCTTATAAGCTCAAACAAACGCGAAGTTGTGATACTATACGGTAGGAGAAGAGTTGGAAAGAGTGCGTTGCTGAAAGAAGTTACAAAAGACAAGAAGGTGTTTTATTACACGGCACGCAAGGTATCAAAAGCTGAACAGCTCGAAACATTTTCAAGAGTCCTTGGCTCATTTCTCAAAATCGGGAACGTGTCTTTCAAAACGTGGGAAGATGCTCTGAGATCGCTATTCACTCTCTCTACGAAGGAGAAAGTTATAGTCGTCCTTGATGAATTTCAGTACCTTGCAGAGAATAACGAAGAAATCCTATCTGTTTTGCAGATTCTTCTTGATGAGTATGAAAATTCAATGCTAAAGTTATTTTTTTGTGGCTCAAGCATAAGTTTCATGGAGGGTGTATTATCACACAACAACCCACTCTTTGGAAGAAAAAGTGCAGTTTTAAAGCTGAATCCTGTATCTTTCGAGCACCTCAAGCTTTTTATCCCACAGTACGATTATCACCAACTTTTAGAAACATACTCTATAGTCGGTGGTGTGCCTTACCACTTAACGCTATGGGATGGTACAAAAAGTGTGCTTGAAAATATACAGAACCTGTTTCTAAAACTCGGTGCCCCGCTTAAAGAAGAACCGAGCTTTATTCTCTTTCAGGAACTTCGCGAACCAGCAATGTACCAATCAATATTGGAGGCACTTGCAAGCGGAAGAAATAAATTGAGCGAGATAACCTCATTTATCGGCGAAACCGATTCAAGAAAACTCCAACCGTACATAAAGTCGTTGATGACACTAAAATTAATCAAACGCGTCTCGCCTGCGTTATTCAAGAATCCACACAGAACAAAAGATTTCCGATATGAAATTGAAGATGAACTATTCAGATTCTGGTATAGATACATATTCCCTTACAAAGAGAACGTCGACTTGAACGAGTATCAACATGTTTTAGAAAACATAAAAGCGGACTTGACACAATACGTCTCATTCGAATTTGAAAAGCAAAGCACTCAATATGTCAAGAAAGCCTTTAATCTTGTGCAAGCAGGAAGATACTGGGCGAAAGATATAGAGATAGACATTCTTGGAAAAGATAATAACGGGAGGATATATGCTGGAGAAGTTAAATGGAGAAACAAAAAGGTTGGGTTGAAGGAATACATCGGCCTAAAGACAAAAGCCGACAAGCTACGAATACCCGTAGACTATTTCATACTCATTTCCAAGAGTGGATTTGAAGAAGACCTCTTCAAACTAAACGAGAATCTCTATCTAATAGAATTCACAAAAGAAAATGGATGGGTTGTTAGATTTTCTCCTGATTCATCGGCAGAACGATAGCAGAAACTCGGTACTATCAAACAAGCGCAAAAACATATAGACTTTTGTGATTTTCGTACTAATGTGGAAATCCACTTCCATTTTAGTCCGAGAATTTAGGAAGTCGACTTCCAGAATTCTCGGATTATGGTATAATTGTACCTGAGCTGTCGAATCCTCAAGGGAGATGAGAGCGATGAGGTTAATAAAACGAGAAATCGTAAAGGAATTAAGACAGCATTTGCAAAAGCCAGAGATAACGTTTCTCGTTGGACCAAGGCAAGCTGGGAAGACAACTATTCTCAGAATCTTAGAAAACGAGCTGAAAGCTCAGGGAAAGAAAACACTCTTCCTCAACCTCGATATCGAGGAAGATAAGATGCATTTCTCCTCTCAATCCAGCCTTCTAAAGAAGATAGAGCTCGAAATTGGCAAAGAAGGTTTCGTGTTTATCGATGAAATCCAACGAAAAGAAGATGCAGGTGTCTTTTTAAAGGGTATATACGACATGGGTCTACCGTATAAATTCATCGTTTCTGGCTCTGGAAGTGTGGAGCTCAAAGAGAGGCTTCACGAATCGCTCGCAGGTCGAAAGCGCTTGTTTGAGATATCTACGCTATCTTTCGAGGAATTTGTTAACTTCAAGACGGACTATAGATACGAGATGAACTTAGAGACATTCTTTGACTTAGAAAAAGCCAAAACTCTAAGTCTACTAAATGAGTATCTGCACTTTGGTGGATATCCAAGAGTTGTATTAGAAGACCAATTAAAGGAAAAAAGACTAACGATAAGCGAGATATACAGAAGCTATGTTGAAAAGGACATAACGTACCTGCTCCGCGTTGTGCGAATTGAAGAATTCACCACACTTGTAAGAATCTTAGCTTCTCTGTCAGGAAGAATGCTTAATCTAACAAACCTGTCTTCTGAGGCGGGAGTATCGTCGAAAACCGTAAAGCAATACCTATGGTATCTACAACAAACATACATAATAGACCTGATAACACCTTTCTCAACAAACCGAATTAAGGAATTAACAAAAGCACCGACTGCCTATTTCACAGACTTGGGCTTGAGAAACTACGCTGCAGGTGTTTTTGGAAACCTTGCTGATTTTGGTTTCGTCTTTCAAAACTTCGTTTATTTGAAGCTCAAAAGACTTTCTAAAGAGCATGATTTCACCGTGCACTTCTGGAGAACGAAAGATAATGCTGAGGTAGATTTCGTCCTCACGAAAGAAGACAAAATCATCCCAATTGAAGTCAAATACAAGAGCATTGAAGAGCCAGCTGCGACAAGAAGCTTGCAGAGCTTTATCAACAGATACGACCCTGAGAAGGCAATATTGGTAAACATCTTCGGAAGACGAACAGAAAGAATAAAAGATACTACGCTGGAGTTAGTTCCGTTCTACATGCTTGACAAGTTGATATCGGGGTTATTCTCCTAAGAGTTTCTTCACTGTCTCGACACCGTCGACAAGCTCGACAAATTCTGGACAGGCTCGACAATCGCATAAAATCAAATAGATACGCCTAATCTCTCTAAGATATCCACAGGCATGCTGAACCTTGTGGTGACAAGCGGGTCCACAACCTGAGAAATCTCCGTATTCCCAACTATGCTAAACAACATCACCAATTCTTCGGGACTAATATTCGTTCGGCTCATTACGAACTCAAACATATCGCCCACAGCTTCTTTCACAGCTTCATCGAGCGTCTTTGATGAGACCAATGTGAATACTATTCCCTCGGACACAACCATGGGGTTCTTTAAACTCAAGTTCTTTCGTACACGCACTACTGTTCGAACTTCTCCTGCGACTTCTATTCCAGTACCGCAAACCTCCCCATCGCCCATGAGCGCATGCAAATCACCAAGTGCAAGCAAACCACCTTTGACGGAAACTGGTAAAAACACCCTTGCACCTTTCTTTATGTACCTCGTGTCCAAATTCCCACCGTGCGAACCCGGCGTTCCGCAATTTATCGTCCCTTCCTTCGGTGCAACACCGATTACACCTACCATGGGTTCTATATCGAGCTCCAAATCGTTGAAAATAGCCTTCGAATTCTCAACCTTGACTATTTTTGTATAATACCCCTCGAACTTCCCTCCAAGCGGTCCGAGTCCTTTTCCCGTTGCCATCACACCTTGATTATTCACTTTTATATCCACTATCTGTATTTCCAGCACATCTCCCGGCTCTGCACCGTTCACAAAGACTGGACCAGTTGCTGGATTTACCTGGTTCCAGTCGAGGCTCTCAAGCTTATCTTCGCAAGTCTTTATCTGGTTGGAAAAACAATCAAGCGTTTCGAAAACAACCTCATCACCGCTATTTACAGAAACAGCAGGAGCATTATCCGGCGAAAATGCGAAAACCTTCTTTTGCGTATCTACAAAATGCCTCACACCCATCCCCCCTACTAAGATCACTCTACAGGATGCCCCAACACTTTTTCAAGCTCTTCTTTCAAAACCCTGTAGTCGGTCAAGTGTATTACTGAAAATCCCAACCTACTTGCCGTCTCGATATTGTCCTTCCTATCATCTATAAACAGCGAATGCATCGGCACAACACCGTAGCGCTCCATAAGCTCGTAGAAGATATCCTCATTCGGCTTTATCTTTTTCACGTGGCTCGATATGACCATACCGTCGAAATACTTAAAGAATTCAAACGTATTGTACACATGCTCAAACGCTTTGTAGCTGAAATTAGAAAGCACGAGCAGCCTGTATCCCATCTTTTTCAACACCGGCAACAGTTTGGCATTCTCCTCAATCGGTTTCAAAAGGCTGAGCACCGCACTCTTCATGTGGCGAATGTACTCGCCATACTCGGGGTATCTTTCCTCAACCATCTTCCAAAACTGGGCTTCTGAGATCTCTCCCTTATCCATCAAGTTCCACTCTTCAATCGAGAAAACCTTCTCCGTTAGCACCTTCGCAACTTCTTCGTCGAAGTGCTCTACCATGTACCCGTAAGGGTCCCAGTGAATCAAAACTCTCCCAAGGTCGAAAACAATCGTATCTATCTGTTTAGCCCCCATAATATCCAACCTCCCTCTGCTTTCTTGGATTACATTTTATCACATCTTCATGATATAATAAATTCCGTCGAATTTCTAATCATCTTAAAAGGAGAGAAAATAAATATGGCTGTTCTACCACTCGTTTCGGTAATTCTCCCAACTCTCAACGAAGAAAAAACAATCGAAAAGACAATAATTAGCTTTATCGAATCGGATTACCAAAATGTTGAACTCATAGTCGTCGACGGCATGAGCTCAGACAGAACGAGAGAAATAGTCGAAAGGCTCAAAGAAAAATACCCAAACAAAATAAGATTGCTTGAGAATTCCAAAAAATATACGCCATCCGGTATAAACATCGGCATCAAGAATGCAAACGGAAAGTACATTATGCTTGCAAGCGGACATGCGTCTTACTCAAAAAATTACATCTCTGCCTGTGTCCAAGCGCTTGAAAACAACGAATGCGACGTAGCAGGCGGGGTTATGGAAGTCTTGCCAAGAAGTAGCAACGTAAAAGCCGTTGCTATAAGCGAAATATTGAAACACCCATTCGGAATAGGCGGTGCGAAATATAGAACAAACAACCAGAAGAAAGAATACGTCGACACCGTTGCGTACGGCATATACAAAAGGGAAATCTTTGAAAAAGTAGGGCTTTTCAATGAAGAACTAATAAGAAACCAAGACATTGAATTCAACATCCGATTAAAAAACGCTGGCTACAAGATATTGCTCATTCCAGAAGCTCGAGCATATTACTATGCGAGGGACACATACACAAAACTATGGCAAAATAACTACTCAAACGGCTTTTGGGTAACCCACAGCTCCAAATTCGTCAAAAGGGCATATCGACCAAGACATTTAGTGCCGATGCTCTTTGTCTTGTATCTCATTTCTTTGCTCTTATTGCTCTTGCCAGTGAATAGAGTTCTGAAGTTTTTATACGCACTCCCTGCTTCTCTG
Organism: Fervidobacterium gondwanense DSM 13020; assembly: GCF_900143265.1. Lineage (NCBI taxonomy): Bacteria > Thermotogati > Thermotogota > Thermotogae > Thermotogales > Fervidobacteriaceae > Fervidobacterium > Fervidobacterium gondwanense. The sequence goes on from NZ_FRDJ01000001.1 coordinate 86,279, forward strand.
TACCTGGCTCTGAGCATTTACTTCTCATCACAGGTTGCAATCAAGCACAAAAAGATTGCGCTCGTTCCTTATACATTCTTTTCATTCTTAGTTTTGCACATCTCATATGGCATCGGTTCGATAGTGGGAATCTTTAAGAATAGGAGATGAGAAAGATATGCAAAATTTCTTGAAATTCATTGTCGCATTCTCGTTATCTTTGATAATAACAGCAATCATCGTCGGGGTATACCTCAACACAAGGCTTGAAAAAATTAAATTCACAGACTTGTTCAGTCTCGAAGAAGTTTATGCCGCAAAAGATACGAACAACCCGACAGCTCCAAGCAACGAAAAATTTGCGGCTGTGCTCTTTGGTCTTGACGCAAGGCAAGAAGGAGAACACGCAAGGAGCGATACGATAATGGTATTGCTAATAGACCATGCTAATAAAAAAATAAAGCTTGCTTCGATAATGAGAGATCTGTACGTTAAAATCCCCGGATTTGACAAAAGAAAGATAAACAGTGCATACGAACTCGGCGGTCCGAAACTTGCACTTGCAACGCTTAACAAAACGTTCCAGTTATCTTTAACAAGATACGCTACCGTCGATTTTGAAGGGTTCGAAAAGATAATAGACGCCGTCGGTGGCGTTGAAATAGATGTTAAACCAGAAGAAGTTGAACATATAAACATAAACATGCGAGAGGTAAAAAATTTGCTTGGCGGAAAACTTCCTGAAGTCAAAAAGCCCGGCTTGCAAAAACTGAATGGGCGACAGGCTCTTGCATATGCAAGGATAAGATACGTTGGCAATGCTGACTACGAGCGCGTTCAACGCCAACAGAGAGTCCTCGAGCAGGTATTTGAAAAGCTGAAGAGAGCTTCGGTATCTACAAAACTAAGGGTAATCAACATGGTGCTTCCATATATAGAAACCAACATTCCAAAGTCAGAGCTCATCTCGCTCGGAAGCAGGAACTACTCGACATACACACTCGAAAGATTCAGAGTGCCAATAAACGGTTCATTCCAAGAAGGACACGCAATGATAGATGGTGTGAATCAGTGGGTGTTTATAACAGATATACCCAAAAACATAAAAGCATTGCATGAATTTCTGGGAAAGTGATTACGATATCCCCCATTTAACGTTAGTCACTTTGGCTTTCAGGCTTTACAAAATGAAATACCGTTCCTGGCTGATCTACTCTATAAAAACCATGGTAGCCGAACCAGTCCCTTATGCCTTGCACAAGATTTGCTGGCAAATTCTCGGAGGTTACCGATAAGTAAAAGTCGATACTTGAATTAATGACAGGAATAGGTATTGCAGCTCCACGGCAGAGATTGCTCAACGCCATAGTACTTGGCAACAGCTTCTCTAAAACTGCTCTAAAATCCCCGTCTTCTATGAGACAGTTGCTGAAATTCAAGTTGTGCTTCAAAATGGAGTCAATTAACGAAGATTCAAGAATACTGCCTTTTCTCCAAACTTTAAGCACTTTCTCCAAGTCAGTTCCATAATTAAATATCTGCGACGCTTTTGTCAAAAGCCATAGCCCCTCGGCGTGTGCGATCAAAGATGAGAAGAACAAAGCGTCTCTTAATGTTTCGAAGCTCTCAATAACTTTAGAACTGCTAATTGTTTCCCTCTTTTCTGCCACAGAACGTCGAAGCTCCTTGTAGGTAGAGATTATCCTTGAATTTACTGATGCAGATATAGACATTGCAGGTACTCCTATTTCCAGTGCAGTTTGGGTAAACCAAAGCCCAGTACCCTTTTGCTCTGCTAAGTCTAAGATAACATCAACATAAGGTTTCCCTGTCTTCTCATCTACTTGTTTCAATACAGCCGAAGCAGTTCTTAGCAAAAAGCTGTCAAAATCCTTTTTATTCCATTCTTCAAAAACGTCTGCTATTTCTTCATGTGTCATTCTCATTAAGTTTCTCATTACATAGAAAACTTCCGAAATAGCACCGATTATAGCGTACTCTATCCCATTATGAACCATTTTCACAAAATGGCCAACCGACCGGTTCCCCATGTACTCTACACACGGTCCATAATGGCTCTTTGCAGCAACAAGTTTAAGTGAGTCTTCTAAGTCCTTGTAAGCAGAGAAATCTCCGCCGGGCATCAGTGCCGGTCCTTTACGTGCACCTTCAGAACCACCTGATATACCGAGTCCAACAAATCTAAGACCCTGAGACTTCAAATACTCGTATCTCCTCTCTGTATCCTTATAGTACGAATTTCCAGAGTCAACGATTATGTCTCCAGGTTCGAGGTAAGGCAGTAATTGCTCGATTGCTTCGTCCACGGGCTTTCCTGCTGTAATGAGCAATATTACTATCCTTGGTTTATCTAAAGAAAATACAAAATCCGACACGTTCTTAAAACCAGAAACCTTGCCAGTGTCACTGATTGTTTTTAACAACTCGTCAACAACTTCAATTTCCCTATTGAAAACACTAATTTGAACACCATTATCTGCAAAATTCAGTGCAAGATTCCTTCCCATCGTTCCAAGGCCAAAAATTCCAAGTCTGGATAATTTACCCATGCTAACACCTTCTTTAAATTCACATACTGCCTGATATTACCAGTACATTCCTTTTGGGAGAACAAGTTCAAACACCTTCTCGAAAAGATACCACAATCCAACAGTTATTACAAGCGAATAGATGATTGCAACCGGAAGATTCTTTGCATTGAAATCGTCTTTTAAAAGGACAAAATTGAAGAAAACAAGAATGACACTTGGTATAAGGAATCCAAAATATCTCAAAGAAAAGATGTACACTATAAAAACCGCCAAAAATACGAAAACATCTCTTACACCTTTCTTCAACCATGAACTGCTATTGTTCTCTGTTGCTGCATCAAAACCTTTCTTCTTAGCGGAGATTACAATTTCTCTTATCAGCCAAATAACGGAAATAACAAGCATCAAAATTGACAATACTTTCGGAAAAAAGTCCCCGCCCAAAGCTCCTCCAAACTTCAATGTTCTTATATTCAATGCTTGAAGATATACAATTATCGATACTATTATAAAAATCAAAGCAGGAAAAGCATTCTTAAATCTCGACACTTGGCATCCCTCCACATCTTGAAATACGGGGGCAGGGCTTTCCTACCCCCAAATCATGATCTGTTTATTTTACAGTTTCAGCAGCTTTTTTGTAGATAGCATCTTGCTTTTTCCAGAAGTCTTCAAGGTCCTTTCCTGTTTTGAAGAATGGTGTAGCGTAAGCAACTTCTGCTAACTTCTTCTTAAACTCAGGGTCTGCAACTATCTTTGCTATTATTTTATTGAACTCGCTAACTATACCCGGTAGAGTTTTTGGTGGGAAGAAGAATGTGTTGGTCATTGGGAAGTTCAACTCCGGAAGTCCCAACGAAGCAGAAGTTGGCGCATCTGGTATAAATGGATCAGGCTCATCATCGTGCAATGCAAGAACCTTTATTTGCCCATTCTTTATGTACTGGACAGCTGAAACTAATGCGAGTGGAACGACATCAACGTGCCCACCGAGTAATGCTGTAATCCTTTGAGCATCTCCACCCTCATTTGGTACTACCCTAAATGCACCAGGAGCAGCCATTTCGACGGGTGCATATTCCAGATACGCAATTCCGCCAGCGCCAGCACCGTAGACATACTTTTTCGGGTTTTTCTTGGCATCTTCTATGGCTTCCTTAAGGTTTTTCCAAGGTGCATCTGCACGTGCAGCAGTAATTCTAGCAGTTTTTGTAACCACACAAGCTGGTGTGAAATCCGTCCACTTAATATTCGCAACGCCTAAGTAGTAATTTCCAAGGATAGCCTGGTGGTACCAAAGGACTGTGTAGCCATCTGGTCTTGTAGTGAGCATCTGTTGTGCCGCAACTGCTCCTTCTGCTCCGACAACGTTTGTAACTACCATATCTTTCCCTGTATACTTCTTCCAGAACTCTGCAATGAGCCTTGCCATGATGTCACTTGCTCCACCTGCAGAATACGGAACAACTACTGTTACAGGCTTCTCTGGGTAAGCTGCAAAAAGCGATGCTGTTCCAACCAAAAGAACCACCAAAGTCAGAACTACCGTTAAGAACCTCTTCAACATACACCACACCTCCTAATATGGGGTCTTTACGCCCGCGCTCTTTTTGAAACGTATGTGTTAATGTACAGGCCTAACGCAAATAAGAAGACTGCAAGAACGATCAAAGTGAGTGATATTGGCCTTGTAAAGAGTGGAACCAAACTGCCTTGTGACAAGGACAGAGCTTGTCTCAAACTCTTCTCAACAATAGGTCCCAAAATAAAGGCAGTGATGAGTGGAACAAGTGGGAAGTTTATCTTTCTCAGAACGTATCCAAGAAACCCAAAGAATAACGCTACCCATATGTCAAATACCCTGTTGTAAAGTCCATATGAACCAATAATCATCGCTACCGTTATAATTGGGTACAGATAGTAAGATCTTATGCTCAGTGCCGAAATAAAGAACCTCATCAATAATATTCCAAGCACCACCATAATTATGTTGCTAAGTATCTGAGCCGAGAATACAGTGTAAACACTACTTGGATTTTCTTTAAACAACATCGGTCCTGGAATCATTCCATGTATCATGAACCCGCCGATCATCATAGCTGTTACTGAGTCACCTGGAATACCAAGGGATAGCAATGGAACAATAGCACCTGCAATAGTAGCGTTGTTTGCCGTCTCAGATGCAATAACACCATCAGGAATACCTGTTCCGAATTTCTCAGGATGCTTAGAATAAGACTTAGCTACACCATACGCTAACACGCTCGAAGTAGCGCCACCAACACCGGGGAAAACCCCAATAATGAACCCTATCACAAGAGACCTAATGAAGTTAATAGGTTGGGAGAAGATAGTTCTTATAGAATCTCTCAAAATTTGGAATCCCATCTTCATCTTCTTTGTCTCTGGTGGTACGACAAACTTTGTCTTACTTTCGATTGCAACAAAAACCTCACTTATGCCAAACAAACCTATCAGCAGCGGCAGGATGTCGATGCCTGCTATCATGCTATCTATACCAAACGTCAATCTCTTCACACCTGTCAAAGGATCCGCACCAATTGTGGATATAAGAAGTCCTAATACTATAGAAAGCGAATTTAAAAGTATTCCTCCCTCAAACATACCTATACATCCAGCAAACGCGAGGATCCCAAGGGCAAGGTACTCAAACGGTCCGAACTTGAGGGCTATCTGAGCAAGCGAATACGTAGCAACTATCATTAGAAAAACAGCAGTCAGCCCGCCAAAGAACGAACTCATCAGCGAAATTCCCATTGCAAGCGGAGCTTGACCTTTCTTAACCATTGGGTGCGCGTCGAATGTTGTGGCAATAGAAGACGGTGTTCCAGGTATGTTTATCAAACCTGCTGATATAAATCCGCCAGAAATTGCACCAACGTATATGGCACTCAACAAACTCAAAGCTGTGTACGGACTCATCCCATAAGTCAATGGAAGAGCCAATGCCACCCCCATCGTCGCTGTCAAACCGGGAATACTGCCAAATATCATGCCCCAGATAGTGCCGATTAGCAAAATCAACAAGTTCTGCGGACTGAGCACTATTGGCATTCCAACTGCGAAAGTTTTCAAGAAAGCCTCCACAACGACCACCTCCTATACATCTATTAACTCTCGTATTGCGGTTATTTCTTTTTCAGTCATTTTCTGAAGCCACCGAGAGTACAAGATTTCATAAAACTCAACCTTTTGTTCGAATGGTTCGAATTTGCTGGCTTGAGAGTTCTTTCTGACAAAAGCATCGAAAGCATCTCTGTTTGTTTCTCTCAGAGCGAAGAGCACATTTCCCAAAACTGCATCGAATCTGTCCTTTCTGTAAAGAACATCTGAATTAAGCACAGTTGCCAGCAATTTCCCAAAACCAGCTATTTCAAGCAATCCACCGGAGGCAACATATTTTGCAACAGTTTTGTGCTCTCTATCCATGCTTCTGACAGCTTCGACAGCCCTTCTAAACTTGAAAACCAATCCTTCGAGAACAGCCCTTGTCATATCCGATAGCTCTGAATTTGGAGTTAGATTGTAGAATTCTGCTGACTGCCTTGGCAACCACCTTGTAGAGCGCATCCCGAATACAGTAGGCCTAAAAAGAACTCTCTGATACGGAGATTCGCCAAGGTCTTCAAAAATATTACCCAAAACCTTCTCGTATTCGGAATAATCTTTTGATCTCAAATATCTATCTTTCCACCAATTTATCACATTCCCACAATTGTTTGTTGCACTGCCTACTATAAAGTTCTCCTTATCAAAAAAATAGCACCAAGGTCCATAACCCTTCATCAAGTGTTTACTCGGCGCTTCACCGCTAATTTTCCTAATAGCCGCACTTGTTCCCATCGAAATTGTTATCATCTGCTTGTCACCAAAAGTGGTTCCCATGCTCGAAGCTGCACCATCCGACGTGCCAGCGAAAACAGTTATTTTGAACTTCCTCTCATCAAATATACTTTTCAGAAAATCGCTTGGTTCGAACAACTCATCACCATGTACTACATCCGGAAATTTTGCTTTATCCACGTTTGCTAACTTTTTCAGCAAATCTCCAGCCCAACCTCTTGCCCTTATATCATAACAGCCGGAACCCGATGCGATCGATTCATCAACAACATGTTTGCCTGTAAAAATATATAGCAACCAATCCTTTATCGAACCAATCTTTGAAGCAGTATCAAGGAGTTCCGCTTCGTTTTTGTGAAACCACATGAGCTTGTACAGTGGATAAGTAGTTGCAACAGGACATCCAGTTCTGAAATGAACTTCCTGTGCCAGTTCAGGATTTTTCAACACCTCAACAGCTTCCTGGGTTCCTGTTTCGTCAAGCCACGGAACGAGATTCCCTATTGGATTCAACTCTCCGTCAAGGAAGAGCAATGAATGGAGCATCGTGTCAAGCGAAATCACGAGCTCACATCTGTCGATTAACAAATCCAGTAAAAAAGCTGACGCATTAATCAAAGAAACCTTCACAGCTTTCAAAACATCATCAGGAGCAACTGTTATACGCCCCAGTGAATCTACCTTAAATGAATAGTTATAGGCAAACTTGTATACCACATCCAATTTTTCTTCTGAGAAAACAACAAGTTTTGTCCCAGAAGTTCCAACATCTAATCCCACATAGAAGCGCTTCACAATAACACCACCATTATCAATTTTTTCAAACATCGCAAAAGATATGAAACTTCTTTTGCTCGACCTTTTTCAAAGCTATAACAATCCGCTATATGGTATAGTGGTCTTACCAATAATCGAAAAAGATTTTATCACCTTATGAGTTGCTTCTACAATATTGCAGAAATCACAAGAATGACTTCTAAGACTTTTATGCTCTTGATTTCAAAAGATTTCTACTGCTTGTTGATTATTGCTAATATCTCTGAGGAGTAACTTCAAGTTTGAGCAAGTGCATGTTTCTAAATATCGCATAGCGAGTCGGTATGACCTCACTAATGAAAAATGGCTTGCATGCGTTTGCATGCAAGCTACAAAGCAGCTATATATCTAATCAAAGAACCTCATTAATCAACGTCTTTCTAACTGCACCAGTTCCGGCTATCATTCTTTTGAAAAGCTCTTCAACACGTTCTCCAATACCTGCTTCGTACAGGTCGACTTTGAAAAGCTGTTTGCTGGACAAGATACTTTTCAGCTGATCTTTAAATGTTTCTGGCCTGCCGAATTCAATGGAACCCAATTTAGACCTTAATTCGTCGAGCAACGGATCTGGACTCAGCTCGATATGATTACCGTTATCATCGACAGCAAGCAGATATCTCAACCAACCAGCAATAACCAATGGAATAAATTTAAGACTTTTAGCCGATAAAGAATTCGCACTTGCATAAGCAGCGAGCGTTTCTCCAAACCTAATTGGTATTTTCTGAGATGTATCTGTTGCTATCCTCTGTGGGGTATCGGGCATATACCTGTTGGGCAATCTCCTTTTTAGAACTTCATCAAGAAAATCTCGAGGTTCTATTATGGACGGTTTTTCAACAACCCTTACCCCTTCTTCGCCAACGCCTTCGACAAGTTTAACCAGTAATGCATCTTGCATCTCGTCGCTTATTTTCTTATATCCCAAAAGACATCCAAAGACTGCCAGTGCGGTGTGCAGAGGATTCAAGCACGCTGTAACTTTCATCCTTTCGAATCTTTCCACATCTTCCCTGCCTGTAACGAATATATTGTTTTCCCCACACTCAAAAGCCGGTCTCGTACCTGCAAAATTGTTTTCAATTACTAAGTAATGAACTGATTCCATGTTTACGAAATTAGCCACAAAACTTTTTTTATCAGTCATTGTGGCATGCAAGACTTCTATTCCCATCTCTTTAAGAATCTGAGCTATTTCTTGAGATGGATTTGGCACTATTTTGTCTATCATAGTCCATGGATAAGCGACATTCGTTTCAAGATATTCCAAAAACTTTTCTTCAGCAAACTTGTTGTTTACCCAAGCTTGAGCAACTTCGATTATTGACTCTTTAAGTTTCAGGCCGTTCTTTGCAATGTTATCGAAACTCACTAATGTGATTGGATAACCAGTCGTTTTGAATCTGTGGTACAGCAAACTTGAAATCTTTCCTACAGTTGACTTCGGAGCAAGTGGCCCGCTTGTCATATCTGACGTAACAGCATCGAAATATTCTCCGCTTGCATTTTTCAGATTGTATCCTTTCTCTGTGATGGTTAGTGAACATATCTGCAATGACTCACTTTCGAAAATTGACCTTATTGCTTTCCAATCCTCAGAGACGGGATCTCCGTAGAAGACATCAACTAAAGATAAAACCAGTTCAATGTTGAAAGTTCCGTCTGGATTTATTGAAATAGCGAGAGTCTGATTGTTGAATTTTCTCAATGTGCTGACAATCCCTTCATCGTACAGTTCAATCCCGATTATTCCGGTATCATCTATCTTCTTTTCCACCAGGTGTTGTTGGATATTTGCTATGAATCCTCTGAATATATTCCCAACCCCGAAATGTACCCATTTTGGATTTCGAAAAGTATTTTCTCTTAAAGTCTGTGCATCAATCTCTGGAACTTTAACGCCCGCTTTTTTCAAAATGTCAATGTCGAACAAAGTTTCACTTCCTTTCAAAACAAGTTCAGATTAAAATCCTTAAGCTTAGGAAGTTGCTTATTCTTACAATTATATTGCCGTAGATCCTCCGTCCATGTTTAAGAAAGCGCCTGTCATGAAGCTCGCCTCATCACTTGCAAGGAAGAGTATTCCGAAGGCAATCTCTTCCTCTTTTCCTAATCTTTTAACTGGGATTCTTGAAATCATGTTATTCAAAAGCTCCTGAGGATTTGGTGCGGCGTTTATCCTATCTGAGAGCCCCTTAGAGTATGTGGTTCCTGGACATATCGCGTTCACGCGTATGCCGTACTCGGCATAGTCTACGGCCATTGAACGAGTTAAGCCAAGTAAAGCTGCCTTTGACATACTGTATACGCACCTTCTCTTTATGCCAACCAACCCAGCTTCAGACGAGACATTGACTATAACTCCGTATTTTTGATTTTTCATATATTCTACCGCATACTTTGAAAGCAGGAATGGTCCCTTCACATTTATATCGAACGTCTTGATATAATCTTGCTCTGTTGCTTCTTCGATGTTTCCGTAAGGCACGATGCCTGCGTTGTTAACCAAAATATCTATTTTTCCGAACTTCTCCACAACTTTCTCAATTATCGTCTTGGCATCAGTAGCAACATCACCTGGAACAAAGAATGCTTCCCCGCCATTTGCTAAGATCTGCCTCACCGTATCTTCGCCATTTTCAATTGACACATCGTTTACAGCAACCTTCGCTCCCAATTCTGCAAACATCATTGCGGTTCTACGGCCTATTCCGGAACCAGAACCTGTTATTAAGACTACTCTATCTTTGAAATTCATCATAACTCCACCTCCCGAAACTACTATCTTCCGAAAATCAGATTTGGCACAATCAGTGTCAAATGAGGAATAAGGATTAACAGTAGTATTACTAAGATAGTGCTGATAAGAAATGGAATAGAAGCTTTTGTGTATTCCTCTATGGAAGCATCAAGAACAGAGCAACCAGCATACATCGACGCTCCCACAGGCGGCGTTTGGTTACCCATAGCAGCTGACAAAATGAAGACTAAAGCAAAATGAATAGGATTGATACCAAGAACTTGCGCAACTGGATAGAAAACAGGCGTAAGCATGAGAATCATAGCCGTTGCATCAAGGAAGAGCCCGAGGAAAACCAAGAAGAACGAAATAAGAACCATGAGTAATACTTTACTGTCGGTTACGTTTAGCAAAATATTTGAAAGCTTCTCAGGAATTCTCTCCCATACAAGTCCGTAAGTAAAGACTTGCGACATCATCAAAATTGCCATTATGCTTCCTATATCTCCAAGAGAGTTATCAAGAGTCTCAGTAAAGAACTTCTTCAAGTTCATTTCCTTATAGACAAGCATTCCAATTGCTATCCCATAGAATATCGCCAGCGCACCAACTTCTGACGGTGTAAATATTCCACCGCGTAGGCCAACGATTAGAAGGAACGGAAATACGAGAGACCAGATATTAGCTCGCAAACTCCGTAACACTTCCGTAGCAGCTGCTCTCTTCTCCCTCTCGGGTTTCAACTTGAGTCTCATTGCACTTATCCAAATAACTATCATATAAACAACAGTAAGAATCAGTCCCGGCAAAATACCAGCCGCAAAGAGTCTTCCGATTGAAACTTGCGCTATGCTACCGTACAAGATAAAGGCAATTCCAGGGGGAATGATCGGCACAACCAACGACGTCCAAACGTTTACAGCAACCGCAAACCCCTTTGGATAGCCCCTCTTAAGCATCTCAGGTCCCAACATTCTAGTCTCCATTGCAGCATCGGCGATGCTTGAGCCCGAAACTCCGCCCATCAAAGCGGACAAGACGGCTGAAATTTGAGCAAGCCCGCCATGCATGTGGCCAACCAGCACTCCTGCAAAATCAAACAATTTCTTAGTAACGCCCGCGCTGTTCATTATGTTCCCTGCTATTACAAAAAGCGGAATTGCAAGAAGCGCAAAACTTTGAGTTTGCGACAGTGCCAACTGAATAGGAATCACTTTCGGTAAGTACGGTTGTTGAAGAAACCAAATAACACCAGAAATTCCTATCACAAAGGCAATAGGCATGCCCATCAACATTAAAATCACGAAAGCTAATATAGAAAACGTCATTTATTATTCCTCCCTTTTCGGAGCTCTTTGACGAACTTCATTATGCTTGTTCTAAGTAGCAATGCAGCTCCGATTGGAACGCTAAGTGCAACTATGCTGTAGCTCAGATTGTGAAAACCTCCCACTTTTCTAAAACGCATGCTGTAAGTAATGTAAATTCCCCAAACTAAAAAGTAAATATCGAATGCAATTATCAATAGATAATTTATCCTCTGAACCAAAGATTGTATTCGCTCCGGAAGTTTCTTAACAAACAAATCAACACGCATCATCTTATCTTCTGTCCACGCCACATCGGCCGCTATAAATGCCGAATACGCGAAAAGAATCAGCGAAATATCGACAGCCCAGTTCGCTGGATATCCAAGAAACCTCGAAATTGCTGAATAAAATATCAGAATCGACGTGACAGCCAAGAATATTTTCCCTATAAACTTCTCAACCTTGTATAGAACTGCGTTGAGTTTTTTCATATACAAATCCTCCTTGGAAGAGTTAAGTGCCGAGCAGAGCTTCAAATCTAGACCAAAATGCTGGAGGGCGAGCCTTACGCCCCCAGCAATCATGCTCATTTCACTTGCTTTATCTCCCTAATCAGCGTGTTTCGAGCAGTTTGAAGTCCTAATTTCTTGTAAGCCTCTTCTGCAGCTTTTCTGAACACGTCTTTATTAACATTTTCTACAATTATCATGCCTTTTTTCTTTACTTCTTCTTTCATCTGAGCGTTAATTTCCTTCATTATTTTCAGTGATACCTCAATACCAGCTTTGTCAGCTTCCTCAACCAAAATCTGTTGATATTCCTTCGGTAAACTCTTAAACCACTTCGCACTTACTACCTCAAAGTTTATGAGCAGTATGTGCCCAGTCTCTGAGACGTATTTGAGTACCTCATACAGAGAGCCGCCCATTACATTTGCGTAGGTAAGTTCAGCACCATCTATCGCTTTTGTCTGGACAGCGGAATATATCTCCCCGAAATTAACTGCTACCGGCTGAGCACCTAGTGCTCTAACGGACTCCTGCCAAATTGGAGCGCCGGGTGTCCTGATTCTAAGTCCTGATAAATCAGCAGGCCTCGTGATAGGCTTGTTGGTTATAAAATGCCTGTACCCTTGCACCCACATGAAGGATATGACCTTGAATCCATACTTTTCCTCAAGTTCGGTAAGCCATTTTTGCATTGTCGGTGTTTGCTTCAGTTTTCTCAGTACGTCAATGACTTGCTCAGGAGTTGTAGCCCCGAGATAGTCGATAACGTATGGCGCGTTCAAAACGGCGATATCCTTTACATACATTCCCATTCTCGCAGAATCTGTATTCTGACCAACGTTAGCCCCGAGTCTCATCTGTTCCAAAATATCTTCTTCCACGCCAAGCTGTGCGCTGTGGTAAACTTCAATTTTCAATTCACCGTTAGTTCGTTCTTCAACAGCCTTAGCCCATTTCAAGAACGCTTCATGGTACGGTTCCCTTGGAGAAAGCACGTGATTGAATTTCAGAACGTATTTTGGCGCCGCAAAGCTGAATACTACGACCGTCAAAACAAGAACAATCATGATCCTTTTAAGCATATCAACCCCTCCTTCATATGTTGTTCATCTTCCCCTCTAATGAATGAAACTTCCAGAAGAAATGTTCCCTTTCACCTCCTTTTAATAGCATTAATTAAAGCTCTAACGATTCGCAGATAATCTTTCGGGATTTGGGATCTATGAAGTTGAAGAGAATATTCCAAACTTCTAACGTTCATACTCCTATCTTCTTAAGCAGCGTTTCGATTCTGGCTTTTACCTCTTCCGTAGTTCCGGTTGTGAGAGAGCTCCCCATTCCAACGGCTGTAGCACCAACCTTAAACCACTCATCTAAGTTTTCTAAAGAGACTCCGCCAGTGACTATAAATTTCGCATCTGGAAATGGTCCTTTCATTGCCTTAACAAATTCCGGACCCAAGACTTCTCCAGGAAAGACCTTTAACAGCTCATGCCCATGCGACATTGCCTTAACAATCTCCGTTGGAGTCATGATGCCCGGAACATACAGTATATCCTTAGCCTGGCAAATTTCAGAAATCCTTTCGTCAAAATTCGGACCAACTATGAAACACGCCCCCGCATCGATTGCTTTCTCAAGCATATCAACGTTAATTACCGTTCCGGCCCCAACATACACATCTGGAAACTCCTTCCTAAGCGTTCGTATAATCTCATGGGCATTTGGAACGGTGAACGTTACTTCAACGAACTTCACACCTGAATTGCACAGCAGGTTCGCCTTGCTAAGAGCATCAGATACATCTTTGGTTCGTATGATAGTCACTAATCTGTACTTCTCAATTTCCTTAACCATATCCTTAGCTTCCATCTTGAATCCCCCTATCAGTGATTGAATTTTTCCTCCAAAATTTTCAGTCTCTCTGAAACTTCATCCTCCAATTTCTTCTCTGAGCCAAAGATTCTAACAATAGCTCTAATAATATGCTTTGCCATTTGGTTCCTTGCTTCTTCTGGATCTCCATCAACTATAGTTTTCACAATCCTTTCATGTTCCTCTTCAGTGTCTTTGTATGCAATTCCCACTCTTGTTGTGATCTTGATAACGTCAAAAACCTTTCCCATAATCGCGCCCTGCAAACTCTCGAGCATCTTATTTTTAGCTGCCTTTGAGATAGCACAGTGCAGTTCTTTATCGTACTCCACACGCTTCAAACTCATCCTGCTTGCATTTAAGTACTTTTGGAGAGCGCTCGTTATCGCCTTTATATCATCTTCCGTTCTTCTTAACGCCGCGAAAGCTGCTATTTCACTCTCCAAGGCAAGCCTTGCTTCCATAATTTCAAATATTTCCAGTTGCCTAGAGATTATAAGGTGTTTCGTAAAACTCTCCACGATTGATGAATTTAATTGCCGGGAGATGAAATTGCCCTTCCCCCATTTCTTCTCAACAATGCCAAGGAGTGCAAGCGATGTAATTGCTTCGCGCAGAGCAACACGACTAACCCCAAGCTCTTGCGCCAATTCTCTTTCGGGTGGAAGTGGGTCTCCTGGTTTCAGTTTACGATCAGAAAGCAACCTTATTATTTCCTCCACAATTCTTTCTGACGTCTGGACCTTCTCCAATTCTCTGAACAAAATACCACCTCCAAACGATTCATTTTCTCAAATAAAGTGTTTTGAGAATCTCCAAGAACCTGTCGTATTTAACATCGTATTTCTCAACAAGGTATTCATCTGGCTCGACAGATATCCGTACACTTTCCATGTACCTGTAGGCAGAGGAAATACCCTCGCTCCAACCGAGAGCAGCGCTACCTAAGAGAGCTGAACCAACAAGCGCCGGTTCATCGATTTGAAGAATCTCTATTTCAGTCTTCAATACATTTGCAAGTACCTTCATCCAAATGCCAAACTTTGTACCTCCGCCTGATGCGACAACTTTTGAAAAAGACACGCCGTACCCTCTCATCTCGTCAGCCATACTTCTAAGCGTAAATGCTACGCCTTCTAAACCAGCTAAAACTACATCCCTTTTTGAATGCCTCTGCTCGAGACCGTAAATAACGCCATGACTGTTGCTGCCAAACGAAAAACCGCGCTCGCCCGTCAGATAAGGAAAGAAAAGCAGATTATCTTCTACAACTACATCTTCGATATCGATTGATCGAGGTCCCATGAGAGTTTTTAACCATGCCACAACTGAGCCGGCATTGTTCACAGAACCACCTATGAACCAGTTCCCGTTGCAAAGATACAGAGTTTGGCAACTGACAATCTCGCCTTTCCCAATAACCGGTTTATCGTATGCAACCCTCAACATTGCGGTCGTTCCGAGGTTCATAATCGCCTTCTTCTTTTCGTCGAACACGCCACTTGCTAATGCTACTGCCCCACCATCGTACAATCCGGCAACCACCTTCACGTTATTCTTAAGCTTTAAAAAGCTTCTAACCTCATTGGCTACTGGAATCAACTCAGGAGCTGGGACTATTGTTGATAAATTATCCCTTGTTATTCCAACCTTTTGCAGAATCTCGTCATCCCAATCAAGCTTGTGAGTGTTGAAATATCCTGTGGAAGAAGCCGTACTCTCATCGGACAAGAACTTTCCTGAAAGCAAGTAGATTACGAAATCCTTTGATGAAAGAAATAACACGTCATTTCTCCTGAGTTCTTCAAATGTCTTTCTTAACCAAAAGACTTTGTACAACGAAGAGTGAAATGTAGGTGGCATGCCAGAGCGGTAGTATATCTCGTCTGGGTCAAAAATCCCAAGAAAATCGTTATGCACAACTCTGGATCTCGTATCTAACAGGGTGATTAAATTGGTGAGCGGCTTACCATTCGAATCAGCTGCCATAATCCCGAATATATACGTTGACGGAACTATGGCGGCGATGCGGTTTTCATATCCTTCTATAACCTTTTTAGTTGTCTTCAACAACAACTTAGACAAGGCATTAACATCATGCTCCGCCTTTCCAAAGCTGTCTGTTATGAGCTTCAGCCTTTTCCTCTCGGACTTCAATATCTTTCCCTTTTGATCTATTAACCCAACCTTGAGATAGCTCGTTCCCAAGTCGATAGCTAATATTAAATCCTGCGCCATCCTTGCGCCTCCAGCTTGATGATTACGTCTTTATTGACCACTTCATCAGGAATTATCTTCTGCACAGCTCTCAAAATATCTGAAACAACTTTATCACCCATGCCCTTCATGCTTTCGAACGTATACGCTGCAATATGCGGTGTAATGATTGCGTTATTGTATCTGAGCAGTGGATGGTCGCCTGTTATTGGTTCGCCTTCAACCACATCAACACCAATTCCACCAATCTTTCCTGACTCAAGAGCATTTATGAGAGCATCTTGGTCAATCAATTCTCCTCTTGAAGTATTAATGATGTATACTCCCTTCTTCATAATCTCAAACTCTCGTGCGGAAAGGATATGGTAATTCTCCTTTGTCAGCGAAGAGCAGATGAATATTATGTCTGAACTCTTCAAAAGTTCATCTAACTCGACCCTTTTTGCCTGAATATTCTTTCCCGCATCTTCTTTGGCATATGGATCATAGAAAAGCACACTTGCACTAAAGCCAAAATGGACTATTTCTCCAACCCTGCTGCCTATATTCCCATAACCGATGATACCTACCACCTTATCCTTGAGCTCTATTCCAAAGAAACTCTGCCGCTTGCTCCATTCCGAGTTCTTGACTGCGATATATGCCTGTGGAACCTTCCTGATGATAGACATACATAATGCAACAGCGTGCTCAGCGACAGCTTCTCGCTCCGTTCCCCCTCCTACTTTTGTAACAATAACCCCCTTTTCGGTGGCTTTCACAACATCTATATTGTCATATCCGAGCCCATGCCTTGAAATTATTACTGTCTCATCCTTGTACTCAAAGAACTCAGAATCGAAAAACGGCGAGGTACTTGCAATGACATATTTGTAGCCGGCTAAGGCATCTGCCAATTCCTTCCCATGAAGTTTTGAAGGAAAAGTGAAACTATCAACGTCCAAATATTCTCTAAGTTTCTGCAGATGTTCAGGAAAATACTTTCCAAAACTGCTTGAATTCACTATCGCCAGTTTATCTCTCATATCAAACACACACCCCTCTTATTATTCTGACTTTCACACATTGTGGTCTTATGGTATGGTGGTCTTACCACTTATCGAAAGGCATTTTATCACTTTGAATGTTTAATCTGCAATACCACTCTGCTGTCTTTTTTTCCAGAGAAATGGCTTTAGAATTCTTATTCTCATCTAAACTAAAATTTTCTCGTTTTTCTTGGATTTCTCACATTGCTTCTTGCAGACTATTGTATGGCTTCAACAAGCAAAAACTTAAGGAATTACGCTTGTTTCTTCAAAGTGCAGGAATGACATTCGAGGAAGGCATTCAAATTGTTAGAGGCGTGGCGTTTATTTGAGAGTGTCAGAGTAGCACATAAATATTCACAACTGACGTGGTGTGAAATGTCCTTAAGATCTTCTTTTGAATTCAAATAATCACCGTAATTTAAAATATTCTGGATACACTGCCCATCGTCCACCGATTTTTATGGCTATAACCGTCTTCCTCTCAATCATCTTCCTAACTGCATCGGCTGACTTGCCAATGATGCTTGAAAACTCATCTACACTCATCAGCTTTTCTTCATTAGTCTTACAGATAATTTTATCATATGTATCGATTAGCGCATATCCGATTATCTCAGCAAGTTCCTGTATATCTGATTCCCGAAAACAACTTTCGATGTTCTCGACTGTGAGCTTTTTCGGTGATTCTCGAAGAATTTTCCTAAGCCCTCTTTCTGCACTTTCAAGAGATTTTATGTACATATTTCTGTCTTCGTTTTCTACACCTTTTATTGTGACGTTCAGATATCCGTTATAGATCAGAAAGAAATTCATCAATAACCGTCCAGCTCTACCATTCCCATCCTCGAACGGATGTATCGATTCAAAAAAGACATGTGACATAGCTGTTGCTTCGTGCACAGGGAATTTTGAGTAGGCATATTTTGTAAACTCAAGCCACAATCTTATCCAGTCGTCCAAATCATATTCTGGAGGTCTGATTTTAGCGCCAGTTATCCTTATCGGTCCACTTCGAAAAGCTCCAAGCTTCTTTTCGTTTAACAAACCATCGAATAAAAATCTATGAACACTCTTAACAAACGCAAGAAAATATGGAGACTCACCTGTCTTCGAATACTCAAGCGCCATTCCATACAGCATCTTGGCAGTTCGGAAATAATTGCTAACCTCACTTGCGGCTTTATACCTTCCGCCAACTGCATTTTCAAGTTCTTCTTCTGTTGCGAAGATTCCCTCTATCATTATTGAGTTTCGAGTTTCTTCTTTGAGCATGTATAGCCACTCTTTGTTCGTCACTTCAATGGGTACAAAATTGCACAAGCTTTTTCTCCATTTTATTAGGTCATGTAACACATTATTCATTTGACATCACCTCATTTGTGTCCGGTTTTCAAAATAGTGCAAAACCATATTTGCGACGAATGCTTTACATAAATGCATATCAGAACATCGCAATTTGTCCAATTTCCGCCCAAAATAGCCAAACCGGACAACTGTTTACACAACAATAATCAAAAAGATACGTTGTAGTTACCTATTTCATCACTGACCTTATTATCCTCTCCGATGCATGTCCATCGCCAAATGGGTTTTTAAGCTCACCTGGCTGGAATTCAAAAGCTTTGTACATCGCATTTAATACGCCATCTGTCTGTGTGCCAGCAAGGACACCGAACCCGCTCTCAATGAGTTCCGGCCTTTCCGTTGTCTCCCTGCATACAACAACGAATTTGCCGAACGTTGGTGCTTCTTCTTGAATTCCACCGCTGTCAGTTGCAACAAATTTTGCTCCTTTAAGCAACGCAGTGAGCTGCACGTAGTCAACCGGCTCGGTCAACTTCGCATATTTACATCCGTCAAGTTCTGAGTATACAATCTCCCTCACCTTTGGATTCTTGTGAACAGGAAAGACGAGGTGTATCTTCTCGCTTTCAGCAAACTTTCTCAACGCTTTCAATATATTCCTCATTCTCTCCCCTATATTCTCTCTCCTGTGCAATGTGACCAAGAAATAATCTCCATCTTCAAATATCCTCTTTCTCTCTTTATCCAAATCGAAATGCTCGACAACATACATCTGCGCATCTATAACAGTATTCCCCGTCACCAATATCCTGCTTTCATCGAAACCTTCCTTCAAAAGTGTCGCTTTTGACTTTTCCGTTGGTGCAAACATCTTCTCTGAAACTTGGTCAATCACCCTTCTGTTCATCTCTTCCGGGAACGGGTCGTACAAATCACCGCTCCTCAAACCTGCCTCTATATGCCCCACCTTAACACCCTTATTGAAAGACGCAAGGGCTGCTGCCATAGCCGTCGTCGTATCGCCTTGGACGAATATCCAGTCGTACTTTCGCTCTTTGAAAAGCTCTTCAAAACCGTGGACTACTTTGTACATAACGTCGTTGAGTGTCTGATTAGCAGTCATGATGTTCATATCTATATCAGACTCAACGCCGAATATCCCCTTCATCATATCGACCATTTCCCTGTGCTGGCCCGTGCAGATGAAATCTGTATCTACACCAAGTTCCTTCGCTTTCAAATAAACCGTCGCAACCTTGATTATCTCGGGCCTCGTCCCAAACACTATCCCTATACGCACTACCATCCCACCTTTACAAATAATCTTTTGAAATCTAAAATTATTCTACCATACAAAACCATCCATTCAATTGCTAAACCTCTTCCTTGCATACTGCTCAAAAATCGGATCAACTATCTCATACCTGCCCCTTCCAAGCTTTTCCACAATCCCATACTCAGAAAGCTTTTTCAAAATCTTGCTCAGTACCGATGAACTTGGAATACCGTATCGCTCTAACGTCTCAGATGAGAACAAATCGCTCGACTGTTCTGCGATTAACTTAAGTGCGTTTTTTACATACTTGTACCCAAGGGTTTCAATTAACACATCGTAGTTGTAAGATTCCTTCTCGACAATCTCATAAAACGCATGCTCCACATCATCAAAACTCACCTTTCCATCAGCCCTGTTCCACAACTCGTATCCAAACAGTTGCAAATAATACGCATGTCCCTTCGTCCTGGCATAAACTTCTTTTGCCAAATCAGGAGAAATAACCTTCCCTGTTCTTCCGAACTGCCTCACAAGATATTCAACACAATCGTTTTCTGGCAATAACGAATTCAAATCGAATCTCAGACATGAATGGTACAATATGCCAGAACTTTCAAAAAACAACTGCTCGAGCATGTGCTTGAAAGAACCGGAGAAGATAAACACAACGTTCTCCCTGGACTGCAAATAACTCCTCAAACTCTCCGCCAAATTCTTGTGGATATTCTTGTAGGCTTGGAACTCGTCCAAGATAACGACCAGCCGCTCATTGAGCTCTCTTTGCGCTTTGTTCAGCAATTCGTACAATCCGTTGAGAAGCGCTTCATCGTCAACTTCCTTCGAAAAAGAAATTCCGACAAGACCAAGATTAAGCTCAATACTGAAAGGTAAACTTTTCAGATAATTCACAACAAACGCCATCAAATCCGTCCTTCGCAAAATCTCAAAAATCTGTCTAACTAATGCACTAACAAACCCATTAACCGAATAAACACCGAACAAATCAACATACAAACAATTAAACCCACTTTCTAATGCGAATTTCTGCAAAAACCAAGTCTTGCCAAACCTCCGAGGTGCGATAACTACAACATTGTTTCCACTCCTAACACTCTCCAACAACTCAGCGTACTCTTGTTCCCTATCAACGAAATTTTCAGGATTGTAAGACCTGCCAATCTTGAATGGATTCATCAGCATCCCCTCCCGCTTAAACAAATATCCAATAAGATGTATCCACGTATTAATAAACTTAAGTAGATACATATCTTTGGAATACGAATTCAGCCTCCCTTGACACGGGAGAAATTTTTTTGCTATAATTAGTATACATTTGTATACATATTTAAAAACCCAACACCTCAAACAGAGAAAAGAAGCATAAAGCCGTGGGGGGATTAATGTGGAACTTGCAAAAAGAATAGAAGACTTAGAACCACAAGCAGCGGTTGACAACAGTGCAAAAAGCACAAGAAAGTGGCACGAAAAGGTGCTCAGCTATGCACACCTTGTGCGCAGGTGGACAAGCTATTTCTGGAAAATCAACAAAGCTTACCTATATTCATACGAAGACTTAGAACAAACCATATGGTACATACTCATGGTAGGACTGCAAGAATTCGACGGCAGGGGAGATGAGGAGCAATTCCTTAACTGGTATATCAGAAACAAAATTGTTTCTGTAATCATGTACGGCAAAAAACCTCCGAAATGCACACATCTGCCATTCACACCTATAAGATTCGACTACGTCTCGCCAGATGATTTAGCAGAAGTCAATGGACTCTTCTACTCAGACTTGGATGGTGAATAATAAAAGCATACTTGAACAAAATGCCTCCGCAGAAGTTCTGCGGAGGCTTTTTTTATTTAAATCTTAAATTCTGACATGCATCATTCTAAATCGGAGAAAAAATATCTCCAACAAACCTTCCTTTTTCACTGTACTTGGAATGAGCTTGCCAGTTCGAGTTGGTAGGATTTTATAAATTATAATTTACAAAATCGGCCGAATTTATAAAGTGGACTTTACAAAAACCGACCAAGTGTGATGGAATACTTCTGAAGCGCATCAGAGAATTGGGGAATAAATATGCGGTTCTCAACGGATATTTCGCTTCTTCAGAACTTGAATCCATGGTGGTGCGAAAATGATGCATCACCAACAACACATGATGCATCATTGACGCAATATGATGCATCAATTTTGTACCGACAAGCCACCCTACCTTGGCGTTGTCTGTCCTAAAAATCAAACTTTTATTCCCGTGCCTCCTGTTTCCTGCTCCTTATTTTCATTAATATGACAAAACAACAAGAAGCACAATATTTAGAATACTTTTTGCACAATAATGACCTTCTTGACCTCTTCGTAGGGCAATATTTGCAATAATTGACCTTTTCAAAGGTCAGTTTCTTACCATCCTCACTGAGCACAAAACCGACGCTTTCGCACCAACTGATAAACCAAATACAAATAGGCACAAGTATACCATCAGATGAGTCTGTGTTGTTAGTCATCTAACCTCAAACCCCATCTATTGCGGTGTCTAGTTCCTCTTTTGAGTACTCTACTATCTCTCTATTTCCATCGAACCGGTCTACCCTGTAAACTTTCAAGTCATATTCTTCGACTTTTGAATACGCCTTGTGCGCAGCGACCAAACATTCGTAGCTATGCGTTGTTGCAAAGATTTGGACATTGAGCTTGCGTGTCAAGATTGATATGTGTGTCCAGTACTCCTCCAATATCGAATAGTGGATACCATCTTCCACTTCATCAATCAACAAAACTCCACCTTTCGCATTGTACATCGCCAAGGCTATATCGATAGTCCTAACCAACCCATCACCAAGATAATAAATCGGGATAAATTTCCTTATTCCAATATCGGCATGTATGATTGGAACGTTACCGATCACAAGTATTGCAAGGTCGTTAATTTTTGGTTCCACTGCCTGAATCATTGAGATGATTTCCACAAAACTCTCTCTGTCAGAAACAACAGTGCTGAAACGCTGCGCCATTTCCAAAGGAGCGCTTCTCCTTTTGGCATCAAGAAAAACGCAAGGAAATGGTGGTGGAGGCGGTGCAGGAAATCCTCTAACTCCAAACTGGTCAACAAGTAAATAAGTCTCCTGATAAGTCTCCTGTAATTCCTCATTGCTACGAGTGCTTTCCAGTTCCAAAACATGGACAGATTCGGCAGATACTGAGCCGATGTCAATTCCGGCATTCCTCATTCTTTGGAGAATACTGAGTTTTTTATTCGTATCTGCGTTTTTTAATACCGTCTTCTGGTGCGTATTCTGACCAGAACTGGTGATAATGATTGGTGTATCAGGATTTAGATTGTTGAACAATGAAGTCCACGGGGTCTCAGCTGACTGCAAAGGATCTATTTTAAACGCTTCGATTCCTCAAAAGACGTTAACTCTGAACGCAAGCTCCGGGTTGTACAACCCACTGTGAATAAACAAAGCTTCAAGCAACGTTGTCTTGCCTGAGCCGTTTTTCCCAACGAACAGATTAACCCTACCAAGATTTCCCACTGTTAAGTTGCTGAAACACCTAAAGTTTTCAATCTGTAATTTTTCGTATCTAAGCATTCCAGTCACCTTCTCAATTGCTTTTATTAAGACATATTAATTTTATCACAAGAGTACAACGTTCAGAAAATGATGAACTTTCGAAATCCTTTGGCGTAAGAAAAAAAGCATTAGTTTAACACATTTGATGCATCATTGACGCAATGTGATGCATCAGGCAACAAAAATGATGCATCAGTTCGGCATGGAGATACGAAGTATAAATTTGCAAAATCATTTGAAAACTTCTTATCTATGGTTTACATAACTGCCTTTCTTCTGAAAACTTCCCCTCTGAAGAAAACGACAGAAAAGCCGCATATAAAATAGTTTTCTAACAAGTTCTGCTCTGATGACCTATGAAAAAGTCAAAAGTTACAAAATTTGACCTTTTGATAGGTCATTTTTGTGGTACAATATCTGTGGATTTTACTACAGCAGTATCAAGGGGGCAAAAAAGATGACACGCGAAGAGATATTACAAGTTCTCATGAGATGGAACAACTGGGGAAGAGGAATGGCAATAAATACCATTCTTAGAACAACGAGCGAAGAAGCAAACATTTTAATAAATTACCAAGGCGTCGTTGTGATTAAAGGACCGCGTCGAGCAGGAAAATCGACGCTTCTGTACCAAGTTATGGACACTCTCTCAGCCGAACGAGAGCAACGAAGCCTTTTATATGTCAACTTCGAAGACTATGCGTTTTCTTCCGAAAGACTGACACCAAAAATGATTGAAGCCATAATCGATGTTTACAGGCAGGAGATATATCCGGAAGGTAATTTCGTACTGTTCTTGGACGAAATTCAAAACGTTGAAAACTGGCACAGATGGGTTCGAACGGCTATCGATTCTGGTCTGGTGAAAACGATTTTCGTGACTGGTTCTTCATCTAAATTACTCTCTGCTGAATTTGCAACGTTACTTTCAGGAAGACATGTAGACATCGAGCTGTTGCCTTTTTCGTTCAGAGAGTATGTCAACGCTGAAGGATATAACCCATCGGATAGAATTGAAGTGTTGTCAAATAGCAACTTGTACCTTTCTCTTCTCAAAAATTACCTTACGTACGGCGGATTTCCAGAAGTAGTTGTCGATGAAAAGAAAGAATTTCTTGCATACAAAATCCTGTCTCAGTATGCAGAAGACATGATCCTTAAAGATGTAACGGCAAGGTACAACATTCAAAATCTAAGGCTTTTGAAAGCACTTTCAAAAATAATCGCACAAAATGTGTCAAACAAACTCTCTATCCGGAAGCTTCAACGGGAACTTGAAGAAGTTTTCGGAGAGAAATCGTCAACGACGACTTTTTCCAATTACATCGACCACCTGGAATCCGCGTACTTCTGTTTTAGCGTACACAAATTCGACTATTCTGTGAAAGAAAGTACCAAGTCGCCCGCAAAATATTACCTTGTCGACACAGGTTTGAGGAACGCAATTTCACCGTCATTCACTCCCGACCGCGGACGATTACTCGAAAATGCAGTCTACCTAAAATTACGTGCAATTTATGAAGAAATATACTATTGGGAAGGGCGGAACGAAATAGACTTTGTATGTCGAAAAGAGAATAGGCTCGACCTCTATAACGTAGCATATGCTTCAAACGAGGATGAAATCAAAGATAGAGAATTAAAAGGCTTTGCTGAATTCCCATACCGCTCGAACGGAAATTACCTCATAACTTGGGATTTGTGGAAAGAAATCTCGTACAACGGCGTGAAGATACAATGCATACCTGCGCATTTGTTCTTGCTCAATATGTGGAAACAAGATTAAGTAGTCTCAGCAATGCCTCACTAAGTGTAAGAGTATGCTTTAAGAAGGTGTGAAAATGCTTGAACAATTGCTGAAAATGGGAGAAAACGAACGCGTTGAATTCAAATCCGATAAAGAAGGACGGTTGAAGATAGACACAATAGTTGAAACTATTGTTTGCCTTGCAAATCACAAAGGTGGGTATTTAGTCATTGGTGTAGAAGATGATGGAACTGTTTCCGGCACACAAAGGCTGAAAGGAGAAAGAATTCAAGAACTTAGAGCCAAGATATATGCCAAAACAGAGCCACACTTACCGGTACGAATTTGAGTTGAAGAGTACAGCGAAAAAGAAGTTATAATAATCGAAGTACCAAGACAAACACTAACAGCAACTTCTGATGGAAGGTATCTGAGACGTGGGATAAGACAAGACAACAAACCCATATGCCTTCCCCTTGAGCTTCACGAAATCCTGTCTTTACTCACTTTTGTAGGACAAAAAGACATGACAGCTGAGAAGCTTAACCTTGGAAAAGAAGCACTGGACGAACCATCTTTTGACTTACTGCTGAAAACCACGAAGGAAAACCAACCAGAACTCAGAAACCTTTCGAACGACGAACTGCTGAGAATACTTGGTGTCTTAACGACTCAAGGGAATATAACTTTAGCTGGCTTACTTGCATGTGGCATGGAAGACATCCTTCATGAATTCGTTCCATTCCACGAAGTTATACTAAACTACTTCGACGGAGCTGAACTAAAAGAGCAGAAAGTATATCATACTAATTTGATAAGCGTATTTACAGAACTAATAAATATATACAAGGTTTACAATAGAGGCATCGGAGAAGTGATAAAAGATGGGATAAGATACGAAATCCCGCTTATTGATAACGAGGCTTATAGAGAGGCTATCTCTAACGCATTGATTCACAGAGACTTTTCAATCGCCGGTTCTGTTTCGATAAATTGGTACGAGGATGGAAGATTGGTCATCTCAAATCCCGGCGGATTCGTCGAAGGCGTAACGGTGGACAATATACTATCTGTAACCCCATACCCAAGAAACCCGCTACTCTCTGAGCTATTCAGAAGAACGGGTATTGTAGAAAAAACAGGGCGTGGTGTTGATAAAATATCCGTTGGGCAGGCAAAATATGGAAAACCCCCTGCCCATATGGGATGTCGACAGCAAACACGTCTCGCTCACTCTCATCGGAACCCTGTGGAACAGACAAGTAGCCGAAAAACTCGTTGGAGAAACCCTCATTCCCGAAGAAATGCTTATCATGTACCATCTTTACACAAACAACGGAACAGCCATGCTCGACGAACTCGCAAGAACCATCCAACGAAGAAAAGAAGAGGTATTATACTTCGTCTGGCGTTTGGAGGAACGTGGGTTTGTTAAGCGAACAAACGGAAATGTATTTGTCAAAGAAAGACTCAAAGCCGCAACAGAAAATGCGGAGGACACAATCATCGAACATGTGAAATCGAAAGGGTTCATAACACGCTCAGAAGTAGCACAAATGCTCAATGTCAGTCCATCAACAGCGTTGAGAATACTCGTTCAAAAAGTATACTGAAACGCATCGGAACACATGGTGGAACAAGGTATGTACTCGATGAAAATCAACGATAACCCGGCTATTAGGACAATCGTTTCACGTTGAAACGATTAGGGGTGAAAAAAATGAGCATTAGTGAACTGATAGAAAAATTAGAGCTCCAAATGGAGAGGCTTATAAACTCAATACCTGAGAAGCTGAGACCGTATTTCCAGGAGCTGGACTCTATGTTCATAAGTAAAGCTATCCTACTCTACGGTCCAAGAGGAACTGGAAAGACAACGTATCTTTTGCTGCGTGCAAGAGAAAATAACATGCTGTACGTCTCAGGAGACGACATTCGCCTCTTGCAACACCCATTTTATGATTTAGCCGAAGAAATCTTGAAAAACTACTCTGGAATAATCATTGACGAAGTTCATGGAATAAAAGATTGGGGAACCATTATAAAGAACATGTACGACTCGTTTCCAAACAAAAAAATATGGCTCAGCGACAGCAGCTCAGTCCTTCTAAGAAAGAGCGTTGCTGATTTATCAAGAAGGTTTGTTATCATAAAACTCCCACTAATGTCTCTAAGAGAATACATCTACTTCGAAACAGGCAAGATTCTACCAAAGATTGAAAATGTGTTCGACCAAGCAAGCTTTGACATAGCAAAGCAGATTCTCAAGGAAGTCGATGCTATGACTTACTTCAATAAGTACAAAGAGCACGGCACAAGACCGCTCTACATTGAGGGAAATTTCAAAGAGAAGATGATGAACGTCGTTGAAAAGACGATATACTACGACATGCTCAGCATTTTGGAGAATGTCAGCGAAAACCACTATGGAACGATGAAGGCGATAATAACACACCTGCTCTTTTCCAAGATACCAACCGTGAACGTTGAAACAATGACAACAGAATGGGGCATCGGAAAACCGAAGTTCTACCAATTGCTTCAGAAATTGGAAGACGTTGAAATGATAAACACTGTCGACTATACAGAAATCAAAAAAGCCTACACAAAAGGTGCGAAAATCTTCCTCGCAGACCCGACGCTGTACTACGTGTACGAAGGCGAGGTTGAAAACTTCAGGGAAGCTTTTGTTGTGGCAATGCTCAAAGAGAAAGGAAAGATACTCGCCAGCAAAGATGAAACCAAAGGCGACTTCGCCTTCAACAACCTCATGTTTGAAGTTGGCGGGAGAAACAAAAAAACAAAAGAAAGCGACTTTGTCATCCGCGACGACGTCGATATACCGCTTAAAAATATCATCCCACTCTGGATACTCGGAATGATGTGGTGAGGGAGGCTACAATCCACTCAGAATGTTTTTCAGCTTTTCTAAAGCATCTTTCGATTCCCTAAGGAACGTCAAAATCACCCAGTCGTGAAACAAACCGTCGTACTCGAAATAATTGCATATAACTCCTTGCTCTTTGAGCTTATCGCTCAACTTCTGTGCATCTGGATTGAGGATATCATGTGTACCCGTGAAGATACTCACCGGAACAAAATCTTTGAAATCCCCATAAATTGGACTAACGTGCCAATCTTTCAAATCCAGCCCTGTGGCGTACTTCTCAGCTGCTGCTTTCAAACCCTTGACTGTCAAAATCACATCCTTACTCTCAACATTCGCAATCTCGGGATTCTCCATACTCACATCAACCCATGGCGAGAAGAGAACAATGTGTTCAGGCAATCTTCTATTCTCGTCTCTCAACTTTTGTGCAAATCCGAGCGCCAGTCCCCCGCCTGCCGAATCGCCGATGAAAACAAATTTTTTGCCTGAATATTTCTCGAGCAGCATTCCATAAAGCTTATCCACAAACTCGTAAGTTTCTCTCCACGTATTCTCAGGCGCAAGCGGATAATCCGGAACAACGACAAGTGCGTTCAACTTATCAACTAATTTTCCAACCAAATCCCAGTGCATTTTAGTTATATTGCCAACATACGCTCCACCATGCAAAAAAAGAACCACAGTACGTGGTTCTGAAATCTTCGGTGTAACTGCCCATACACAACCGGCCAAGCAGAGTAAATTCTTCTATGCTGAATTTTCTAAATAACTTCTTCATCGGCTTGGCAGGTTCCCTCTTCAACGAACCGTCAGCTATTCTCTTTTCAATGATATACTTAAATCTAAACGACCTTAGGAAAAACTGAATAGTTGATGTTTCAAAACTCGCCATAGTTTCAGTTACTCCTAATCTTTAAACACGAACTCTAAGAACTCTCCTTCCTTCTCTTCATCCCATACAAAAAGGTGCTTGCATTTCTCTACATTCTGCCTGTAATACTCATAGTTTTCAAACGCATCAAGTATCTTTTTCACCGAACCTTCCACATCACTTGGGTCAATCACAACACCAATTCCGTACTTCTCCACCAGTTTCACCATAGAGACGAACGTATTTTTGACTATTACTGGCGTTCCTGCAGCGATTGAATCGTAGAACTTATTTGGCAGCGAGAAGATGTCGTTCTTGTAAGTCTCATTTCCTGTAGTCGAGAAAGATATAAGGCTGAACATCGACTTTGAAAGCTCCATCATCATCTGCTCGTACGGCAGAAAGCTCGTGTATTCGTGCGGGATGTCTTTGAAAATGTCGGAATTAATACCAATGACCTTGAACTTGATTTCTAAATCATTCAGCTTTCTTAATATTTCTTTCTCTTTGGATATGCCTCTTTGAATCTTTCCCACAAAGACAATTTCCTTACGCTTCTCGGTCGGCTCAACTGATAAACTTGCGTAATTTGGAAGAACAAGTACCGGTTTCCTGAATTCAACTTTTTCGAAGATGTCGCTCATCGTCTCTTCGGAAACGAAAATCAACTTGTCAGATAGCTCTATCTGCTTCTTGAAGAAGTTCCAAGCTATCTTTTCAATTATTCTCTTGGAAAATCCCGAAAGTGTCTTTAGAAAATTCTCTGGATGGTACTCATGGATATCAAAAATTATCCTTTTTCCTCTTTTTTTAGCAATCTTAAAAGCTTTGACTGGCTTAGTTGGCAGGAAGTGATGAAAGTAAGCAATATCATAATCACTTTTTGCTATCAGTTCTAAAACAGCTTTGTCGAATCTCTGTCTCTTTGAAACCTCTTTCAAAAGCTCGGAGAAATTCTTTTTTTCACGTATCTTTCCATACAGTAAAGGCATATACGTAATATTTTTTTCCGTGTAACTATCTTCTTCTTTCGTTGATAGGTATTGATAAATGACTTCGTTCTCTTTCGCAAATGTTTGAACAGTTCTGAAAACACGCTTATCATATTTAGGATGTGTATAACCGATAACAAGTACCTTCATCTAAGAATTCCACTCCTATCAAATCATCTATTCAAAGTTTTACAAAGTATCTCGACTATCAATTCTGCAGCGTTACCTTTGCCATATACCCCACCTGAAAAATCTCTATAGTTATCTTCCATAACTGATTGGTACAAATTCTCTTCATCCGCCAATCTATTCCACCCAACTTCAACTAGCTCTCTCCATCCTGTATCAGGCATCAACACAACCGCTTGCTTTCCTGCAAAATACGCCTCTTTTTGCAACCCTCCGCTGTCCGTTATCACTTTCCAACATCTCTTCACCAAACCCATCAAATTCAAATAATCTACCGGCTCTATCACCGTTATATCTTTCAAGTATTCCTCTAAACCAAATTCTTGTACCCTTCTCTTCGTCCTCGGATGTATCGGAAAGACTATCTTCTTCTCTACTGCTATCTTACTCAGCTGCTTGAATATCTTCTCAAGCTTCTCCTTATTGTCCACATTGAAATCTCTGTGCAACGTAACAACTATGTATTTCCCTTCTTTCAACTTTAGCTCTTCGTATACGTCATACTTAAACCTCGGCTCCATCTCGAGGTATAAATCGTACGTCACATCTCCCACGAAATATACACTTTTCTTTATGAACTGTGGTCGTGCACCAACTATGGATATCTATTTCATTTTTGTTACTCCTTTGACTGAAGTATAAACTCATTTTGCCATAAACGTTTGATTATGTGAGAAATAAAAAAGATACGAATCGGTGGAGCATCCTAATTGCTTAGATACTTATTTAGATACCAACCAGAAACCACGGATGATATCACAAAAATAAGAGCTGTTGCTATTGCTGCTCCCACTGCTCCGTAATATTTTATCAGCAATATGTCTAAGATAACGTTTGCGATACCGCTGATAACCGCATTATAGAAATTAACTTTCACTTTTCCAAGACTTGCAATTAAGTTCCCTGAAGGTATTCTAAATGTGCCAGCTATCAGGTAACCGAACGACAATATTCTGAATGGAATAACCGCATCCAAATAGTTAGAACCAAAAACCAAACGAATGACAAAAGGAGCGAATGCTATCAGCAACAGACTAATCACTGAGTTTAATGCAAATAATCCCCATGTTAGTTTTCTATAATAATGTTTGACAAACATCTTGTCATCACTATACTTCGCAAAATATGGATATGCAAAAGTCATTATCGACGCGGGTATGAAGAATAGCGAGAATGGTATTAATGTGGATACCTTGTACGTTGCCACAATCGTCTCTGAGCGTATCATTAAACCTATCAGGAAAGTATCTATTAAGTATAAAGTCTGTGAGATACTGTTTGTCAACATACTTACTATGGAAAATGTCAAAAAGTTCCTTTGGATATTTTTTTCAGGAATATCTACATTCTTGAAGCCAGTGAGCTGATATCTCAGCAAGCCCAAAGCGAGAAAGATTGATAACACAAAAGCGGTATATCTTGCTACAACAAGACCGGTTACGTCAAACAATAATCCACATACTGTTGTAAAGACAAAAAGCATCATGGTATTGAAAACCGTTAAAATTGAAAATTGCTTATTCATTAACCTTGCTCTTGTAAAAGATTGGAAGACGTTAAAAATTACAGTGACAAATGGTATAAACGAAAGCATCTGTAAAAATCTCCTGCTTCCAGCTATAGGAAGGTCAAAAAAGATTGTAAAAGCAAATATCGAAAGAGCTAATAATATGTTGAAACTTGCTCCAACAAGTAATGAAAACTTAAGAAATGAAAGAGCTTCATTATTCTCCTTAGCCTTGCTTCCAAACTGAAGCAGCCCCGAACTAATGCCCAATCCATCTAACAATAGAAAGAAATTCAAAATATTCAACGCATATGAAAATTGACCAAACGATTCCTTTGAAATTATTCTTGCTATTACTACGGAAATACCGAACTGAATTATTCTATTTATGAGGCTTGCAGAAAAAATGTGGACAAAACCGTTCTTAATCAAAAACGCAAGCTCTCTGCCCCATTTTTTGTTAAACCAAGTCTTCAAAATAATACCTCCATGCCTCAAGTATTGTTAAAGCTTGTGTTTTCTCAACAACTCCATAGTTGTAAAACAATTTACCAATTAAATCTCTGAAATTGTGGTCAGGAAACACCTTAACACAGTTAGGTACGATCGAAATTACGTTATTGAATCTCTCCTCAAAATAGTTTCTTAAATCATCGTTTGTTCTATACCAGTACTCAAAAGGGTTCATATGCCATTTTGAGTTTAAAGAACTTCCGTAAAGCAACTTGCTTATAGCCCTTCTGTACAATCCTCTCAGTGTAAACTTGTAGCCCATCATGCTATAAACCCTTTCTGTTATTCGCCCTTGTATCTTCTCCCATACATACTCAGCTGCTTTAGGGTATTTTTTCAAAATCCACTTTTTGTAAATTCTGTGGTCATATCTATATTTCAACGGAATTTTCAGAGAGTATGTTAGAAAATCTACATCCAGAAAAGGTGAAGTAACCTCCGTCCATCTTTGTATCGGCAAATTTCCGGAAAGTGCCCCGTTAAAGCCTCGATTGTAAAATTTGAATATCTCCAGATTCTCATATTTCATTTTGAGGTAATTCTGCTCATTTTCTGCCACCAATTCTTTCGAATATGCACCTGCGCCGGGTACGTACGGCGCATTGGGAGTTTCAGCATCATAGAACGTTCCGAGAATCACATCTCCAATTTGCCCTGTGTGGTACAATCCGAAATTGGAAAAGTTAATGAGTTTTACACAACTATTTGTGTGCGCTGAACCTGAGTAAAGAACCAAACCACCAGTTATATCTATCATCTCTGTTGCAGACTTAAGATATATTCCATTATCCAGAGACTTGAATAGCCATTCGTGTTTCAAGTCGCTTGCTATTTTCTTTGGCACTGTCTCGTCCAAATAGTTGGTCTGCGAAAAAGTCACGTTCAGCTGTTCTGTGTATCCCATTTCATGCGCAACCCACACTACCATTCTTGAGTCCAAACCTGCGCTCAACGTAGCAATATGCTTGTAGCCATATTCCCTATCCTTTTCAAATTCCAGCTCAATTGCGCGTCTAAAAAGCCTATCCACATTTTCGATAATCTCTTCTTCGCTTTGCGTTTCGTCTGGCGTATTGTCAAGCTTGAAATACTGATTTACCGTTACTTTACCGTTTTCGATCTTAATATAGTGTCCAGGTAAAAGGCGCTTTACCTCTTTGATCAACGTATAATCTTCCAACATGTATCCGTACGTCAGAAGACAGTACGCTCCAAACTCATCAAAGCTATATCTTATCCCGTTTTTCTTCAAATACGAAGCAACCCACGGCAATTCAGAACCAACAACAATGCCGTCCTCCAATACAGAATAAAAGACCCATTTGTCACCCACGTGATTCGTGTAGATAAGCCACTTATTTAATTTCTTGTCATAGAGTACCCCCGAAAAGCTTCCTCTGAATTCGTTGAAAAATGCTTCTCCACTTTTCTCGTACATCTCAATCACTGTGTCTCTAAGATTTTCCTTCCCATATTTCTTGATCAGGCTTTTGGAATTCAAAATGACACCCTCGGTAAGAATTAAATACCTCTCATTATTCCAAAAAACTTTATCATTGAGAAACTTTCTAACAGTTCTCCTCTCAACGTGGAAACCATTTCCCTCGGTGCTTTCAACTAACAGATTTAGACTATCGTCAACTGGTGAAAATTGCTTATTCAACTTACCACTTCGTATCTCGCAAAAGAATCCCGGCATGTTATACCCTCCAAAGTTTAATTCTTAGTCAAGGCTATATTATCCATACTTCTCTACCAATTTTCAAAAAATCTTTTAACCAACTCGTAGTTTTCTAATGTTCTAAGGTACTTATCCCACTCACCAATATCAATCCACGAATTTTCACTGACTGGAAAATACGAGACTTTTTCCCCGGCACTTATCAGTGCTGTTACCAAGTCAGTCATGTTGAGATATCTATTTTCCGGTATAAACTCCAGAGCTCTTTTCTCGATGACGTACATACCAGAATTGAAAACATAACTTCTTGTTGGCTTCTCGTTTATCCAAATAACCCTTCCATTCTCATCACTCTCAATTAGCCCGTATGGAATAGTCTCGGTCTTAATCACTCCAACTATCGTAAGTAAGCTTTTGCTTTCAATATGGTAATCAAGTACTTCTTTGTAGTCCTCATTAACAAGAATATCGCAATTTGTGACAAAACATCTACCTTCGACTTTCTCTCTGAGTAGCGAGAGACTGCCCGCAGTTCCAAGTGGTGCCTGTTCTTCTAAATAGTGAATATTTATATCATTAAGATTCAAATTTCCCAAGTAGTACTTAATCATTTCACTTTTGTAGTTAAGAGAAATATAAAAATCTTTTACTCCATATTTGTGGAACCTATCTATTATCATTTCCAATATCGTCTTTTCACCAATTGGTATCAAAGGTTTAGGAATAACATTCGTTATTGGCTTTAAACGCGTCCCCTTTCCGCCTGCCATTATAACTACAGGAATATCCATCTCACCTTTTATCTTTGCTTGCAATTTACCAAATACATCCTCCCAAAAGTAAACATTGACAACGTCACCATTGTTGATAACTGGCAAAAATTCCGTTCTGTGCTCGAGCATCATCTCTCGTATCTTCTCAAAACTATCGGTAGGGTGCGCAATTCTAATGTTCTGCCTAACAATTCTATATACAGGCGTGTCTAAGCTAACATTTCGAATGATAGCACGCTGTATATCTCCAATACTTAGGAGAGAAAAGAATTTCCCATTCCTTTCAAGAATAAGAAGTTTTCTATTCGCTGAATCCATCCTTCTCAAAGCCTCGAATATCTTAGCATCATGTGGAATCGTTATTTCTCTAACTCTCTCGTCCTGCTTAATACTCAACCTATCACCTTCCATACCCTGCAAAGCTATCATTGATTTTGATCAATCTCGCTGGGTTGCCTACATACACTCCACCTTCAATATCCGCATCCTTTAATACAACCGCTCCAGCACCAATCAAAACATGGGGTGCGATTCGAACACCTTGTAACACCACCGCACCAGCGCCAATGAATGAATTTTCTCCGACATGCACTCCGCCAGACAATATCGCTCCTGGAGCAATATGACTGTGCGCTTCAATCACACAATCGTGTTCAATAATAGCCCCTGTGTTTATTATGCAATTCTCACCAATTCTCGCTCCAGCATTTACAACCGCATTCTTTCCAATAAATGTACCTGCTCCTACAAGGGAATACCTTGAAACACTTGCAGATTTAGAGACTATCACAGGCAATTGAAACCCAATCTCTTTCAGTCTTCTGTACAACTTAGCTCGCGCATGGCTTACACCAACCATACCGAGCGTAACAAATGCAAACTTCACTCCACTTTGGTAAATCTCTTCTAATTGCTCGTCGGTGAATTCTATCCTAACATCCAAAACCCGTTCCCCTATCTTACTTGGCATGTCGCTAATCATTACCTCATCAAACATATTCAGCTCTCTAATAGAGTCCAGCACCACTTCACAATGTCCACCGCCACCTAACAAAACGATTGCATTACGCAACATCACATTTGCACCACCATTAAAGAACTTCATTCAACGTTTTCACAACGTACTCTATACCTTTTTCTGTATTCAGTGTAGAAGCTGGAAGGTTCAGCCCTCTTTTGTAAATATCATATGCGTTCTTGTACTCTCCCTCTCTGTACTGCTGGTACATCGGGAACTCCACTATCGGCATGAATATCCTGCGCGTCGGTATTCCTTTCTCGGCAAGAAGTTTCTGGACTTCCTGAACAGATTTATCACCTTTCAACTTTATTGAGAAGAGCCAGTAAGAACTTTCAGCTCCGGGATAAGAGCCTTGAAATTCAACGTTGAGGTTATTTCTCAACCCCTCGGTGTAAATCTGTGCGAATCTTCTCTTCATTTCAAGAAATTGCGGAAACCTCTCGAACTGTGCAAGTCCTAAACTTGCTTCTAAATTCGTCATTCTGTAGTTAAATCCAATCTCTGGATGGTAGTATCCCCTCGATGTGTCTCTTGCCTGATTTGCAAGGAATTTGATGTGGTTTGCCTTCTTCTCGTCATCAGTTACTACCATACCTCCACCGCCGGTCGTAATTATCTTATTTCCGTTAAAACTGAAAACTCCCATTACACCAAACGTACCGGTAAATCTTTCTTTGTACGTTGCGCCGAGACTTTCCGTGGCATCCTCTATTACAGGAATTCCATATCTTCTTGATATATCCATTATCCTATCCATATCGCACGGATTTCCGTACAGATGGACCGGAATTATCGCTTTTGTGCGTGGGGTAATGTACTTTTCTATCTCATCAGGGTCGATAGTCCAAGTTTCAGGATCTACGTCAACGAACACAGGTCTTGCACCAACATACATTATTGGATTCACCGTGGCAATAAAAGTCAAAACAGGAACAATGACTTCGTCACCCGGACCTATACCCAGTTCGTACAGAGCCAAATGCAGTGCGCTCGTTCCGCTTTGTGTAGAAACAGCTCTCTTCACGCCAAGGTATTCTGCAAATCTATTCTCAAAAGTTCCAATATTTGGTCCTACTGACGACACGTAACCTGAATCTATGCACTCACACAGGTATTTCTTCTCCAATTCACCAACGTTTGGATCGTCAAGATATACCTTTACCATTCCACGCCCCTCCAATTAGACGTTATATATATCAGGTTTGTAATACTGAAGATTAGCCTTCAACCACGCTATCGTTTCCCTTAATCCTTCATCAAGGCTGTACCTCGCCTGCCATCCGGTTATTTCCTTAGTCTTTTGCGGATTTGACAGTAAACGCTCGACTTCAGATTTTTCAGGCCTCAATCTCTCTTTCTCTTGGATAATTTCAATCTCAACCCCCATAATATTTGCTATCTTCCTTACTAAATCGCCGATAGAAATTTCAGTTCCTGTTCCAAGATTATAAACATCCCCGATTGTATCTGGATGTAGCCCAACAGCCAAGAAACCTTCCACAGTGTCTTTTACATACGTCAAATCGCGTGTTGGAGCCAAATTTCCTAATTTAATCTGCCTCTTTCCAGAAAGTATCTGCGTTATTATGGTTGGAATCACAGCCCTTGCGGACTGCCTTGGACCGTATGTATTGAAAGGTCTAACTATGGTCACAGGCGTATCAAATGACCTATAATATGAAAGCGCAAGCAAATCCGCCGCCGCTTTACTTGCCGCATATGGTGATTGCGGGTTGTAAGGATGTTTTTCATCGATCGGCACATACTGAGCTGTTCCATATATCTCACTTGTAGAGGTTATCACTATCCTTTGCAGGTTCAACTTCCTTGCAGCTTCTAAAACGTTGTAGGTTCCTTCTATATTCGTCTTTATATATGCTAATGGTGAAATGTATGAATAAGGAATCCCAATCAGCGCTGCTAAATGGAAGACTACATCAACACCTTTCATTGCATCGTACACAGAATCAAAATCCCTTACATCGCCTGTATAGACCTCTATCTTGTCAAGGCATTCCAACGTCTCAAGCCATCCCCACTCATTTTTAAAATTGTACCTGACAAACGCTCTAACATCAAAACCTTTTTCTACTAAAAGCTCAACCAAATGAGAACCAATAAATCCTTCGGAACCTGTAACCAAAATTTTCATATTTTTCCCTCCAGTAGATTGTCATATATTGTCAAGAAGTTATTAGCTACCTCCTCCCAATCACATCTTTTAGCAATAATTTTCTTGTTGACGACTGTCTTCTCCTTAAGTTCATATAGATTTTCTATTACATATGCAATCTTTGAAGACAACAATCCTGGTCCAAGGCGTGGTATAGTTTCAAAATATGCGCCTTCTCTTTTCAGTTCACTGTAATCCAACCACTCACCATTTATAACAATGCTCCCAGCATACAAGCTTTCTTGCATGGAAGCAGACAAAGCGTCAGAAACTTGAACATTCACCATTATGTCTGTTGCTTTCCTCAAAACTGCCACTTCCCGATCCGACATTTGCTCTTCCAGAATAGAGTACTTTATACCCCTCGATTTAAACTTCTCCTCACAGTATTGCTTTACCTTTTCTCTGTGTTCGACATTGCCATAGGTCATTGGGAGGAAGACGAAAATGTTTTTAAAAGTATTGTAAAGTTTAACAACCTCGTCAATCATATACATATGATTCTTTCCTGGATCTGCTGAATATCCAAGCGTCAGAACAATGTTGTTCGCCGCTATCGAAAACCGCTTCTTAAATTTCTCAATTTCTTCCATACTCACTTGATCAATAACCTTCAAATCAATTGGAACTGCAAATTTTGTCAGAAAGACCTTCTTATCCCTAACATCAAAAATCTTATAGAAATCATCTATCATTTTCTCAGAAGTTACGGTAACCACATCAGCACGCTTTATTACACTCTTTTGAATGATTTTCTTTATCATTGGAGTTCCCGAAATCCTATAAAGATCCGAACCCCAAAAAGTAACTACCAGTTTGCCCTTTCTAAACAGTTTACTCCACATAACGTACAAAATAGTCGGAGCATTAAAATAGTGTATGTGAACAATATCTGGATGTTCAGCTGCAACTCTATCTATGATTTTTCTGGTATTGATAAGCTTTCTCAAGGAATTTTTCGTCTCAGGCAAAGCATAGATTTCAAGACCGTTATGTATATACTTTAGACCACTCAGCACATAAAAGTTCAAGCGTACATCTCCTGCGCGTGACAAGCTCTCTAATAGTTTTCTGATATATATG
The DNA here is from genome assembly GCF_900143265.1 of Fervidobacterium gondwanense DSM 13020. Taxonomy (NCBI): domain Bacteria; kingdom Thermotogati; phylum Thermotogota; class Thermotogae; order Thermotogales; family Fervidobacteriaceae; genus Fervidobacterium; species Fervidobacterium gondwanense. The sequence continues at coordinate 124,787 of NZ_FRDJ01000001.1, forward strand.
CTGTTGTAATTACCAATGATCAGCACTTTCTTATTCAAATTCCACCCACCCTCTTTCAAAGAATACTAAACGAGCAATAAGGTATATACTTTAAGAACAAGAACGTACCTTTTGGTTATTTGTTCCAATTCTCTGTGTTCGACATTGCCATAGGTCATTGGGAGGAAGACGAAAATGTTTTTAAAAGTATTGTATAGCTTAACAATCTCATCAATCATATACATATGCTTCTTTCCTGGATCTGCTGAATAGCCCAGAGTGATAATTATTTCATTTTCCCCGACAGAAAATCTTCTTCTGAACCATCGAAGCTTGTCTTCACTCAGTGAATCTATGATCGATAGGTCAATTGGTATTGCAAACCTGGTTAGTAAAATTGGCTTATCCTCGAATCCGAATATTTTCTGAAAGTCATTTTTCATCTTGGGAGAAACCACCGTAATAATGTCTGCACGTTTTATCAGGAACTTCTGAAGTAATTTTTTAAGTAGTGATCTTGTTGGGTATCTATAAAGATCAGACCCCCACAGCGTAATTATTACTTTAGCGTCTTTTAATAAACTTTTGTAGAAAACATTTAACGGATCAAGAAAATGTATGTGTACTACGTCAGGTTTTTCAGAAGAGATTTTTTTAGAGATATAAATCGCATTGAAAATCCTTTGGATACATTTTTTCGGAACTGAGCATTCGTCAAACTGATCACTACTATAAAGACGTTTACCATCGCTCACTAAGCCAAAACTATATCGCTTTTTTCCTGCGACTACGAGATTGTCAAAGAGTTTTCTTAAGAAAATGCCCCTGCAATCTCCAATAATCAATACTTTCCTCATAACTTTGCTTTCATCCTCTCCAGTCTATGAGATTTTGTTGCATGGAAACTCAAAACTTACGCGGAATCCATCATTCCATTTCCAACGAAGCGGTAAAATAAATCCTAAGTGGTTTATAACCCCATATTTAGCCACGTATTAGACATTTCATTCTCGAGCAAGCTACGGTTTCATGTTATAACGTCGACAGCCAGCACATAGTAAGAAGAATGCGTATATTATCGTTATAAAAACAACTCTGGGTACTAGAAATCCTATATAAAACGTATGGAGACTCCCCATGTAAAGCCCGGTTAAGATGAACAGTAAGAAGAAATTTTTTTCTACGTCGTCAAACAATCGCCTTTCAACAGCTATCCTAATAAAAAGTCTAAGGTAAAGTACAAAATAGAAAATAGCAAACCAATACCAAGCGTATACGTCAATATCGTAGAGGAAGGAGTACAAACTAAACCTTGGTACAAGTCCCTTAAACGCTGAATAAAGAATAACAGGGGTAAAATTTTGAGCAAGTATTATCGGTAAGCGATGAATGTTAAGTCCGTTGAGTGCGTAAAAGAGTCCGATAACACCGAAAGTAATCAAGACCGCCTTGAGATAATTCAGATTATTCTGTCTGACAGCGTGTTCGTCTTTCCCAAGAACACTATTATTGCTTGTTAAATGGCTACGTTGAGGTATCAATAACCACGCTAAAATATGAGGAACAAACATGTATAAACGAATTAACGATTGAACAATGGTAACACAAACGAACACCTTTATATCTTTTTTGTATGATGAAAGAACGGCAAGAAGCAAAAAGTTGTATATCCATATGTCCCTAAGCCAAGAAGCACCGCTCATTATAACATTAGGATTCAAAAGCATGATAAGCGTGAATGCAAGGCTTCTGTTGGGGTCTAACATAAGCACGCTGTTTAAAATTCTAAACAACAGTACAGAAAAAGTTAATAAACCCGGAAAACCGGTAAAAAAAAGAACTGACCACCAATTCCTGTCGTCCCTGACAAAAGTCTTCCTAATAAAGCTTGTATAATATCCCCAAAAATTCAAGTTTTCTGGTAATCGATACTTTACAAATCTATCAAACCGATACCTTAGCGCTTCAGTAAACCCTTCTTGAGGCGAAAAGTTAAAGTAAAAAAGCTCGTCGGTGTAAAAACTTGGCTCACGAGAAATTTCAGTGGTGTCAAGTAAAGTGACGTAATCAGGCAGCTCCTCATTCTTTTCTGAAATCTCGATACGTAACAAAATAAATACTATTCCTATTAGGGTGGACAAAAACAATAAGAAGAGATAGTACCCAATAATTCGTTTTTTTGCCATCATTTCACGCCCTCTTTATCCTTTAACTTTCAGAAAACTTGAACACAGCATATTCACAATGCAAAGCAGTATGTGTGATTCGCAACATCCAAAGGTTAACTGTTCAGTCGCACCTCTTCTCATAGGAATCATGCTTAGACTTCCTCACGAACTTGAAATGAGTTAGAATTTGGAACGCAAAATTTCTCCTACTATCGCTGCAGGGTCACCAGTCCCTGAAACTTCTTCATGATATTTCACTTTGCATTCACACATAACTATCTTGTACAATTCATCCTTATCAGCTAACCTGTTCAAACGAATATCGACCAACTCTTTGCAACCTGTATCATTCATTAATACCACCGCTTGCTTTTTTGCAAAATACGCCTCCTTCTGCAGCCCCCCGCTGCCCGTTATCACTTTCCAACTCCTCTTCACCAAACCCATCAAATTCAAATAATCCACAGGCTCTATCACCGTTATGTCTTTCAAGTAATTCTGCAACCCAAACTCCTCTACCCTCTTTCTTGTCCTCGGATGGATCGGAAAGACGATCTTCTTCTCTTTCGCTATTTTGTTCAACTGCTCAGGTATCTTTTTGAGTCTCTCCCTGTTATCAACATTGAAATCCCTGTGCAGCGTTACGACTATTTATTCCCTTTCTTTCAACTTTAGCTCTTCATATATTTCATATTTAAACCTCGGCTCCATCTCGAGGTATAAATCGTACATCACATCCCCTACAAAGTATACACCTTTCGTTATTCCTCCTCTTTCCAAATTCTTCACTGCCAGCTCGATTGGGCAGAACAATAAACTTGATACATGGTCTGTTAATACCCTGTTTATTTCTTCCGGCATATCTTTTGGCTCTTGCCTTATCCCCGCTTCAACATGCGCTACTGGTATCTTCAGCTTCGCCCCAACTATTGCACCTGCAAGTGTTGTGTTTGTATCACCATACACCAATATCATATCTGGCTCTTCTTTCAATACCACCTTCTCAAACTCGATCATTATCTTCCCTGTCATCTCACCATGTAATCCTGAACCAACGTTCAAAAAGTAATCAGGCTTCTTTATCTCAAGTGTTTCAAAATCTCAAGTGTTTCAAAAAACACATCCGACATGTTGAAGTCGTAGTACTGTCCGGAATGTACAAGCACCTCGGTTATGTCAGGATATTTTTTCAGTTCCCTGTGTACTACTGCTTCCTTGATAAATTGTGGCCTCGCTCCGACTAATGAAAGTATTCTCATTTTATTCCTCTTTTATTCCTCTTCAAGACTACCATTACATCCAAGTTCTTCACTCCCCACCTGTGCTTATTGATTCTTGAATCCTTTCTATTACCTGATGTAGTTTCATATCCCACGTGAGGTTTTCCTCAGCATACTTCCTCATTTGTTCTGGATAATCTGGATATTGCTCGCGGATTCTCTCGTAAAACCTTATAATTTCAAGCACATCGATTGGCTCTTCATTAGATTGTACTTTGAGTGCAAACGGGAACTGTTCAGGAAAATCTGAATCAGATGTTGCATGCAGAAACGGCAAACCGCACGCACAGTATTCCCTTAGCTTAAGTTCTGACGTAGTAAACATATTCTTACGATGATTGCCAAGCGAACCGATTCCAACATGTCTTTTCTTATAAACTTCGTACAATTCGTTGCCAGACTTCCTTCCGTGGAAAAACACGTGAGAATCAAGCTTCAGCTTCTCGGTAAGATTCCTGAGAGCGCTAAGTTCAGGACCATCTCCAACCACATGAAAATTCACTTCAAACCCCTTTGACGAAGCGTAATATTCTGCAAGACCTCTAAGAAGTCTGTCGTATCCATGCCAGTAGGAAACGTTTGCTACACCAATGAGATTCAGTTGTTTAGTAAATGCAGGTGGGCCGATCAGCGGTACCTCCGAAAGATCTATTCCGTTTGAGGTTTCAAGTACTTTGTGCTCAAACCCTTTCAACGATTCAGATATTTCACCGATTGCCACAATCAGATCAGCAATTGAATAGATAGCTTGATGATATTTTGCGTAACTCAAGTACAAGTATCTTCCTGCTACGCCTTTGTTAGAATACTCTTTAAGAAAAGTTGAGGTAGGTATTTCTATGGCAACTTTATAATTCTCTTTTTTCAGGCAACTCAGTAAGTTTAAGAAAGATTTATTATAAAGTGTACATCTTAGGTATGCTATTCTCTGCCCTGAATCGTAGGATATGACAAATGGTAAGACCTTTCGAAGTTTCTTATAGTATAGAAGCTTATCAAACTTGTTTCGCAACGCAAACAAATTGGCAGCAAGTTCATACGTCCTACTTCCCTCAATATGACTTACTCTGACGTTTCCACCAGAGTTCCAAACAAGGATTGTTGGACTATTCAACAGATTTGAAAACGCTTTGGCTTGTGCGAATACTTTTTTCTTAACCCCGACCAGTCGTTCAAGATCCTCTAAAGTTGAAATATACAACATGTACTGGAATGTCGCCTCCTTCTTAGATAACAGAATGTTTTCTGTGTCCACTAATTGTGGTCGAGTTACCTTACAGATAGGAAAATGGATGATAACGGCATTAGTAAAAGCAAAGCATATTCGAGCATGAACCAGTTTTTTCTATGAGTATCTTGCAAATTAAGACTCTCTCTTAAGTTAATTCCAAAAAGCACAAATGTAGTTAAACAGTAGATAACTCCCCTAAAACGAAGTTCTGTTGATCCACCGTATAAATAACCACACACGCAAGCGATACCGAACGGTAAAATGTGAATGCGAAACCATATTTCCTTTTCTTCGCACTAGGTGAAAGTGCAGTAATTATGGCTAACAAATAGAGTGGAAACAAGAAATACCGTACAAGTGTTCCAAAGAATGCTGGTAAACTTCCAATATAGGTAAAATAGGAAAAGTACGACGCTCCGAAGAGTCCCTTATTGGTCAGAATAGATGACAGAAATTCCAATGAACATGTTTACTCCCATTTTGTGATCACCTGTCTCGTTTACAGCGTTTGTAATTCTGTAGGCAATCTCAAACAAGAGTGTGAAAATAAGCATTAAAAGATTCGAATAAATAATCCGATCGTTCGCGAGTAGCTTAGTATTTGACCAGGGAAATTTGTCTGCCAAATACTGGAGTAGCGGAGCGTAAAACATAAGCATAAGCATAAAAATATAATAAATTTCCCTCAGACTGTATCCTATAGGTGATACCGTGGACAGCTGAAACAAAAAGATAAAACCATTGATGAGAAATGCCAATATAACAAAAACATTATCTCTGTATAACTATCCGCAGTTGAGAAAAGCTGTTGTACTTAAAACAAATAATACAGCTATATTCATAAGGTCTTTAAGACGATACACAGGTCGATTGGTTGCGGTTGTGTACAGATACCTTTCAGTCCTCTAGATTCACTCCAAAAATATAGATTGTATATCTTCGTAAAGATTTATATAGTTTAAGGTAAGGCTTTCCTTAGACATTATTTTTCCATTGCATTCCCGGATATTAACTTCTTTCATACTGAAATTTCCCTGAAAGATTTTCCTGCTTCTTATAATTTCGAGGATTGACATAACGCTTCTACTTCTCAAACATATACCTGTTTTCTCTGAGATTAGGGTTTCACAAGCCCCGCCTGAATCAAAAGTTATCGTAAATGTTCCACACGCCTGAGCTTCTAAATTGACTGTTGGATAATTGTCTTCCAACGTTGGATTGAGGAAAACATCCGCAGCTGTATATATTTCAGCAAGTTCCTTAGCACTGTTCGTTCTTCTTATGCCTATAAAATTCTTCGGTAGTTTTTTTATTTGCCTTTCTGATAGACCCACCAATACTATCACTTCATCGTCATTTAGATAATCTGAAAGTTCTAAAAAGTAGTGTAATCCTTTTCTTTCCTCCCATTTGTTTGCTACGCCAAGAATAATGAATTTTCCTTCAAGCCCGTATTTTTTTCGAAATTCTCCAAAAGTTGGTTTGAATACATCTGTGTCTATCCCATTGTGAATGACTCGAATTGGATATTCTGATAAGAACGATTGCTTGACGATTTCAGCAAGCCATTTCGATGGTGTCACAATTGTAAGGTTCTTCAATCCAGTGAAGAGTTTTTTCTTTTTTTTGTGACTGTATGCAGAATTGTCCAAAAGAACACTTTTCGGATACTTACTCTTCTCAGGACACCTGTAACATCCCGTCTTCCACTTTTCGCATTGTGCAAACGTGAAATGTGCACAGTGCCCAGTAATAGGCCAGCAGTCATGGAAAGTCCAAACAATAGGTTTATGAAAGTCCTTTAGAAATGAGAAAAGAACTTCTATGTTAATGTAATAACCATGTATATTGTGAAGATGCACTATATCTGGATTTGTACGTTCAAGCCATTTTATAAACTTTCTTGTTGCACTTTTAGAACCAAAGCCATGAAGGTCGAAAAATCTTGTGAGAAAAACGTGATAGTAGACGTCCAGTTTATTACCAATCCGTACTGCGGCGTCACAATTTGCTGATCTTCCACGTCCGTATGTAACATAACTTTCATGTCCAGCCTTTGTTAATGCTTCGTGTATTTGCCAAACAATTCTTCCAGTGCTTCCAGCTCCGCAAACACTATTTATTTGAAGAATCTTCAACTTTATCTCCTCCAAGCATTAGAAGCTGAAGCTATTACGTTCGTAAATATGAGAGATCACCAAAGAACCTGCTTTATCCTAGCCTGACACATATCATTAGATAGCAGACACGTATTTCGTAAGATTTTGTGGAGATTGTTGAAAGTAATAAGAAAACACAGTGTTGGATGACTATTAGAATATCGATACAGAACCTTTTCGGTCTGTAATGCCAAAACATCTGGCATTAAGCCAATTTAGGTATTTATCATAGGACATGTTATCATCTTTTAAGAATTATAATGACGAGATTCATGAACCAGAAATCCACTTATGTGGTGATAGCTGCTTCATGTCTGTACGTATTTGTTTCCGTATACGTGAAAGAAAGATCTAAAATGAGCCTATCTGATATTTACAAATCTCTTATGGTTTAGTGCGAGCAATGAATAACTCTCAGACTGTTTTGTATAACATCTCTATATCAATATCGTGTTGTGTACCTTTATAGGTCACCTAACAATTCTCCTAAGCAATTACTATAAAACTGTCCATCGAACGCTTACTTCAGCATAATACCATAGACACAATAACATGTACAACCAAGTCAATGACTTTCCTCCACGATACTCCGAAAGCTAACAGCAAGACTTCTTAACCAATTAATCAAGTGTCTAACAATGGTCAACTAAAAACTGCCCTTTTACCTATTAAGCCACACAACCCTGTTCACATAGTCTGTATACGAAAGAATTATTCTCAACACCTTTTCTGACACATTTGGCACAAAGTAGTCTCTAACTGGTTGAATTGACTCACCACTCTGATTTTCCAAAATCGCTAATCCTTGCAGTATTCGTTCTTTTTTCACGCCAACCATCATAACAGTTCCTTCTTCCATTGCTTCTGGGCGTTCGTGAGCTTCTCTGATGTTAAGCGCTCTGAGTTTTAGTATAGACGTTTCCTCACTAATCGTTCCACTGTCACTGAGAACACATTTTGCGTTCATTTGAAGTTTTACGTAATCTATAAACCCCAGAGCAGGCAAAACCCGTACAAGTTCAGAGAATTTTATGCCTTTCTTTTCAAGCCTTTTGCGAGTTCTTGGATGAGCACTGAAAATGATTGGAAGCTTGTAGATATCTGCGATAGTGTTGATCGAATCAGCCAGTTCCAATAATTTCTCATCAACATCAACATTCTCTTCTCTGTGTGATGAAACAACAAAGTATTCTCCTGGCTCCAATCCGAGTCTTTTTAAAACATCTGATTTTTGTATCTTTGGCATGTTTTTCATTAGAACTTCATACATCGGGCTTCCAATCTTTATAACCCTATCAGGTGGGAACCCTTCCCTTATCAAGTACTCTCTGGAAATTGTGCTATAAGTTAGATTAATATCGGCAATATGATCAACAATACGCCTATTTATTTCTTCTGGAACTCTCTGATCAAAACACCTATTCCCTGCTTCATAATGGAAAACTGGTATATGCCTTCTCTTCGCAGCATACGCACTTAAACAGCTGTTCGTATCGCCGAGCACGAGGAATGCATCAGGTTTTTCTTTTTCTAAAACCGGATCGATGTTCTTCAAGATGTTTGCAACAGTTTCTACTGCATTCTCGCCGGCTGCGTTTAGGAAGTAGTCTGGTTTTCGTAATTCTAAATCCCTGAAGAAAACCTCATTTAGCTCATAGTCATAATTTTGCCCTGTGTGAACAAATATATGCTCTATCGCCTCTGACTCATCAAGCTTCTTTATTATCTCAGACAGTCTTATTATCTCTGGTCGTGTTCCAACAACTGTCATGACTTTGAGTTTTTTCATATCTTAGACCTCCTACGTAAAATTATGGTATAAATATTTTAGTCAAAAGATAGGCAAGGGCAGGACAACTTTTTTCACCTTGGCTTTCAAGCCATTTTTGGAGTCTGTTGCCTGCCTTTAACCATGATAAGTTGATTGGGTTTGAAACCCTTGTCATCATGGAGGTTTGGTTCAGCAGGCACCTGCCCTCGCCTTTCTATCAAACAAAAGGAGGTCATATCATGCATACCAAAGTTTTCTCCATTTTCGTTGGCATTGACGTTTCCAAAGAAAAGTTCAACGTCTGTGCCATTTCCAAGCCTGATTCCATCATTTTCGAGAAAGTTTTCGAGATGTCCAAGCAAGGATTTGCCTCCTTTGTTGACAGTCTTTCTTCTTTCCCCAAAGACTCCATCGTTTTGGCTATGGAGTCTACCGGATGTTATCACCTCAATTTGCTTTCCTTCCTTGCCCTTAACGATTTCTCTTGCATCGTCCTTAACCCTCTTATTGTCAAAGATTCCCCTTCTATTTCTCTTAGAAAGACCAAAACCGACAAAATCGATGCTCGCTCTATCGCTTGCACTTTATTTTACCTTCAACACCAGCTTCCTTCTTCCCCATTCCTCAATCCTGAGTTCCGGGATATTGTTAGGGAACGTGAAAACATCATACATGATATTTCAAGAATCAAGAACAATATCGAAAAGCTTCTTAATCTCCTCTTCCCTGAGCTTGAAAGATTTACCAATATATACAACGATGCTATCTTAGACCTGCTTTCCTCTTTCCCTTCTGCTAAAGCTATTCAAAAGGCTTCTATCAATACTCTGAATGCCTTCTTCTCAAAACCTGCCGGAAGAAAGCCGAAACTTTCTGTTGCTTTTCTAAAAGAACTTGCAAGTAATTCTATCGCTCAATATTGGCCTGTGAATGAGAAGTTACTTATCCAGAGTATCAGAGAGCTCAGATTTTTTCAACAGCAGCTCAAAGAATGCGATGAAATACTTACTCAATATTGCAAATGTTCTTCAATCGATGTAGATATTGAACTACTCACTTCAATTAAAGGCATCGGTCAAAATAGTGCGATGCATTTCTTGGCAGAAGCAAGATTTCAAGGTTCAGTTCCTACAAAAAGCTTATTGCATACTGTGGACTTGATCCAAGCATATATCAATCAGGTAAAAGCAAAATTGAAAGTCATATTTCGAAAAGAGGTAATGCACATTTAAGACGAATAATTTGGCTAATGTCAGTGAGTGTTGTAATACACAACGAATACTTTAGAGAATACTTTGAGAGAAAAAGAGCCCAAGGAATACCGTACAAGAAAGCGATAATGGCAGTAGCGCACAAGCTGTTGAGAACGATGTATGCGATGTTGAAAAAGCGTGAAAAATTCAATGTTGGTTTTGCATTAGCTACTTCTGAATAAATTTTTAATTTTACATAGTTGACTCCAAATAGTATGTATCTGGTCGCTGAGGGTCAAATGGTTCATTTGCCCAGATTATGAAAACCACATCGGAATTGCCAATGTTCGTAATATTGTGCGTATATCCTGGTGGTATGTCAACAACCTCGAGTTTGTTACCGCTTACACGGTATTCTATAACTTCACTACAATCTATTTTTCGGAATCTTATTATAGCTTCTCCGCTTACTACAAGAAATTTCTCAACTTTCGTATGGTGCCAGTGGTTGCCTTTTGTAATTCCAGGCTTTATAACATTCACTGATATTTGACCTCTGTCTTCAGTTTTCAGGAATTCTGTAAAAGAACCTCTTTCATCAGCTTTCATATTCAGCTGGTAGGAAAATTGCTCTTCCGGAAGATAGCTAATGTATGTGCTATAAAGTTTCTTTACAAAATCGTCACCAACATTTGGAACAGAAAGATTCTCTCGTCCCTTTTTGAATGAGTATAGCAAGTCAACTATATCACCTAACTTTACTGTATATTGAGTAGCCACTTCGCAGAACTTACCATCTCTATTTTCACAACCATTTAGTGCGTTTATGAATTCATTGACAACATCGTCTATGTAAACAAGCTTTAAAACAACATTTGGATCGTTCACTGTTATCGGTAGGTCACGAGCTATGTTATAACAGAATGTTGCGATAGCACTATTGTAATTTGGACGGCACCATTTTCCAAAAACGTTCGGTAATCTATAAACAAAAACTTTTGCTCCAGTCTTCCTGCCGTAGTCGAATATCAAGTCCTCTGCCATTCTCTTTGTTCGACCATACGGATTATCCTTCTCTGCTTGAATTGATGATGTGAAAAGAACAGGAATTGGCTTTTCTCTCTTTTCCAATTGAGTGAGAAGATGCTTTGTAAACTCTACGTTTCCTTCTACAAACTCAGACTCTTCTTTGGGCCTGTTAACGCCTGCCAAGTGAAAGACAAAATCACAATCCCGGATGAATTTCCCCAACGAAAGCTCATCCGTTTCTTTGTCAACTTCGTAAATGTCATTATATCCCCTATTTCTAAGTTCTACTATAAGGTTCTTACCTATAAACCCCTTTGCTCCTGTAACAAGAATTCTCACTACATCCACCTCTATTTAGAATGATGGTTCATTGTATGTTGAGGTTTCAAGCTCTCTTCGCACGTATTCAAGGGTCAATAGTTTTTCCTTCACTTCTTCAACGTTGAGTCTCCTCGTGTTTTCTGAGGTATAGTCGTAGTACCTACTCAAATCTGGATCTCCATCTTCAAAGTATTTTTCGTAAAGTAAATCCCTTGTGTCCATTGGTACCCTAAAGAAGTCGCCTAAATCTTCAGCGATCATATGCTCTTCCTTACTAAGTAATGTTTCATGCATTTTTTCACCGTGCCTTATTCCAATTACCTGAATCTCGTTCTGTGCATTGAACAACTCAATCATAGCTTTTGCAAGGTCCCCAATCGTTGCCGCAGGTGATTTCTTTACGAATATATCACCAGGATTGCCGTTTTGGAATGCATACAATACGAGTTCCATAGCTTCGTCTATGCTCATAAGAAAACGAGTCATATTTGGATTGGTTATTGTAATTGGCTGCCTAGTTTTAATTTGTTTGATGAATAACGGAATAACTGACCCACGAGATGCCATGACGTTGCCGTATCTTGTTCCGCATATTAACGTTTTTTCCGGGTCGGCTTGCCTTGATTTTGCACGGATTACCTTTTCCATGAGAGCCTTCGACATTCCCATGGCATTTATTGGATACACCGCTTTATCCGTGGAAAGACAGACTACTTTTCGAACTCCAAATTCAATTGCAGCGGTAAGCACATTATCCGTTCCAATTATGTTAGTCTTAACTGCCTCCATTGGAAAGAATTCGCAGGAAGGAACCTGTTTTAACGCAGCAGCATGGAATATGTAGTCCACGCCTCTCATTACTTTTCGTATGCTTTCCAAATCTCTAACATCGCCAATATAAAACTTAAGCTTTTCGTTTTTGTAAAATCTTCTCATATCATCTTGCTTCTTTTCATCACGCGAGAAAATGCGTATTTCTCGGATCGGAGTGTTCAAAAATCTTTTGACAACAGCATTACCAAATGTTCCTGTTCCGCCTGTTACGAGTAATATCTTATCCTTGAACATCTCGTTTATTTGCTCGTCAGTTAAGAACATCTTATTCCCTCCCGATGATATCTTTGACTAACTTAACGTACTCTGCGGTACATTTCTCTTTTGTGTACTTTTGAAGGTACAACTGCTTTGCATTCTCACCCATTGATTTTCTCTTTTCTGGATTATTATACAATTCTTCAATAACACTCACCAACTGCTTTACGTCTCCATTCTTAATCCAGTATCCTGCATTATACTGAATGAGTTCGCTTGTTATATCCGAAGGTTCATTCATAATAGCAATTATTGGTCTACCAGCCCACATATATGAATATGTCTTGCTTGGTACAGCAAGTCCGACTACACCTGGGGACAAACTCACTACCAAACAATCGCTAAGTTTAAGTGCTTCTTCAAATTGCTTTCCATGTAAGAAATCTAAAATTATGACGTTTTCGAGCTTCTCGGACTGAACAATGGATTTTATCTCAGTCATCTTCACACCATGACCTGCAAGAAGAAACTTTATGTTCTCATGATTCTTAAGAGTTCTTGCAGCTTCAATCAGTGTATCCATATCCTGAGCAATTCCCATATTGCCAAAGTATCCAACTACAAGAGTATTCTCACTTTTTATCGTCTGAATTTTTCCTTCTATTTCTTTATCGTAGCTATCCATTTGGTCCTTACTTTCAAACCAATTAGGGATTATCTCCACCTTTTCTGGCAAAAGCGTAGGTCTGCTTTTCAGGAGGAACTCCTTCATCTCACTGGACAGAACTACAACCTTTTCAACATGTCTAAAAACAATGTTATTAACCCAATTTGCAGCTTTAGCAATCAGACTTCTTTTTGACAATATACCAGTAACATGTGCTATCTCTGGATAAACATCATAGCACACATAAACAAACTTATTCTTAAAAAACACTGAGGACAAAGCTGGGACTATAGGAAGAACAGGTGGATCGGAATAAACGATGATAAGTTCATAATTTCTCAAAGTGAATAAACGAGATAACACAGCAATAGTAAAGGAAAAATAGTTAACCAACCTTCCGATAAAGCTTTTACGATTTGCTTGGATGTACCTTATTCGTCGTATTTTCATACCATTATGTTCTTCTCGTGTTGGTACTTTCTCAAATGCTGTATATTCTTTGGGATACCCGCACAAGACAGAGACATTAATACCATCTTTAACCAACGCTTCAGCAACGTCATATGCCAGGCTTGCAGAAGTTACATATTCTGGATAAAAGTACCTGTGCAAGAACAAGACTTCATGTTTTTTGTTTTTCATTCTACTATGTTCCTCCAGCAATTCTTTCATTAGCACGTTTGGTAGTTTCTACTTCGCCCCTCTTCTAAACAACATCGTCTCAGGCGTTTTCATGATTATCTTTACATTCAACCAAAAGTTCTTGTTCTTCACATACCACAAATCGTACTCTAACTTTTTTGCCGCCTCGTCTACTGATGACGAATATTGGTACGTTATTTGCGCCCAGCCGGTTATACCAGGTTTTACCTTGAGTCTGTATTCGTAATAAGGTATGTCCGCATGTGAATATATCTCGTGGAGCTCTTTTTGCTCAGGTCTTGGACCAACAATACTCATATCACCCTTAAGTACATTTATCAGCTGCGGTAATTCATCTAATCTGTATTTCCGAATTATTTTACCCACCTTCAATATACGGCCCTTTTCCTGATCCGGATATTTTGGCTGTGAATCGTTCTGCGGAAGGTTTCTCATACTTCTGAATTTGTACATTGTAAACAACTTCCCGTCTTTTCCTGCACGCTTCTGCTTAAATATCACCGGTCTTCCATCTTCTATGAGTATCGCCAATGCGATAATTAGCCATAGTGGTGATGTCAAGATTATCGCCACTATTGAGACGAATATGTCAAGCAGCCTTATCGCAAGCGTGTCTTTCGGTTTTGAAAATTCAAGGATGTAATATTGTTCGTATTTTTCAATTAGATTCAAAGGAATCCGCTTAAGTTTTTGTTCGATAAAATCTGGCAAATATTTGATTTGTTTGTTTGAATAGTTGGCGTTGAAATCGTTTTCTATCGTCTTTGCGAATTTGAGATTACCTATAAGCACGCCGTTTGATATTTGCATCAGTGCCCTAAGTTGTGATAAATCTGGGTTAACGTAGCCTGAGATTGAAAACATTGAGCCACTGTTTTTTGTAAGTTCATCAATTATATCACTGTATTCTTCCTGCTTTCCTATTATAACATATTTCTGCGGTTTAAGTAAAGATTTTATGCCAACAAACAACACAACATTCAAAATGGAAACTGAAAGACTTGCCGATAGGGTGAACCATACGTATCGAGGCGAGAATGTGAACTCCGAGATTAAATCAAGAAAGTAAAACAGCACAATGTCTATTGTTCCTGCAATGAACGTCCTAAAAAGCTGCGACTTAAAAGAAGAGAGGTATTCTGTGTCGTATAATCTGAACGAATAGTACGCAAGCAATAATATAAGTAGATAAACTAAGGTTGAAAATGTGGTATTTTTTGGAATAATATCTGACAATAGATATAGCAAAGCTACGTTAGAGGCGAAGATCCCTATCTTTATCCTTTCCACAAAATACCCCCTTACGTTCAGATATTCTACATTTTAGACTGCGTAACCAGAAAATTCGTTCTATACTTTCGCAAGTCTTAAAATCCTATGCCCTTTTTCAATAAGGCTCTTGTAATCTTTAAGTCTTTCCCAATCTAGTTTTCCCCTTTTCACTCCATGGTAATCTGTCGCGATGAAATCAACGTAATCGTTCTTGATAAAGTAGTTTTTCTTGTCAAGTGCGCTGATGTTCATTTGGAAATAAACATTCATTTCTTTCAATTTGCGAACAACATGTCTGTTGTTCTCAAGCCACGCGTACCGCTCAACGTGAGCAAGGATGACATCATAGCCTTCAAGTTGCAGTTCAAATATTTGGTCAAAGAGATATAGAGGGTAATTTAATGTGTCAAGCTCGACGAGCACAAACCTATCAAGTATAGGTATGAAATCTTGGAATTTTGGTTTCAAGTAGAGTTCGCTTCCAAGCTCGCAGCGAATTCCAATCCTATTGCACTCTTCCTTCAGAATTTGGAAGTGCTGTTTTATTTTTTGAATGTCACTTTTTACTGTTGGGTGGTTTACGTGGGGAGTGAATACCACAAAATCTATTCCATGCCTTTTGTAATCTTCCAGAATTTCTATTGACTCTTCCAGCGTTTCAACCCCGTCGTCTACCCCAAAAAGAATGTGGTTGTGAATGTCGTACATACACACGCCCCCCAAATTGGAAGTTAAAGCAAGAATTAAAGAATATATGTATTAGTCAGAAATATCATACCACAAAAGATACACTATCGCAATCGTGTTAGTATATATTTTCTTCCAGTGCACATTAATGTTTCGGAACTTCAACCAAATTTAACCTCAAAAGTCTGTCTCCTGGCATAATTCGTAAGTGTAGTATTTAAGCGATTCTGGACAATACTTCTCCTGTCTGCATGCCGATTACCTAACTTATTCAGAAACAAGATTCACATTCGTTCAGACTGCTTAACAAAATGACTTAAGAGTTGTTTGATTGAACAAAGCCTTTGGTGTTAAATTCGTTTTTTTTGATGAACTTAGGCCAATTCTCGATACATATTTGTGTAATCAAAATTTCACCTTATTTACACATGATGTATAATATTAAAAATAAAGCTCCGCATTTGATTGCGGAGCCTTGAGAACTATTTTTCTTTACTTTTCCTTCGTTTTTTCTTCTTTTTGCCTTCTGTCGTGTAATAGTAGTAATAGTAGTAGTAGTAGTAACCCATCTGGTTTGCTGTTATGTCGTTTATAACAGCGCCGAGGAGTTTTGCCGACGACGTCTGTATATTTTCATATGCAACTCTTAAAGATGGTTTTTGCGTTTTACCGGCACGCACTACAAGAACAATGCCATCGGTATATTTGGAGACTATCAATGAATCTGCTGCTGCAAGGATTGGCGGAAGGTCGATAACGATTCTTTCGTATTTTTCACTCAATTTCTGGATAAAATCTTCCATCTTTTTCGACGTTAGTAATGCCGTTGGATTTGGTGGTATCGGTCCAACTGGGATTATATCTATATTTTCACCATAATTCACAATAATTCTTTCAACTGGAATGTCCTTTAGTAGATGATTCGTTACACCTATGTTTATCCTTTCAATTCCAAGAACCTTCTCGATTCTGGGTTTCCTCATATCCAGATCAAGCAGGAGCGTTCTATTTCCATTTTGAGCGTACGCCAGAGCTATGTTAGCTGCAATAAGTGTTTTACCCTCACCAGGTCCTGAGCTTGTAACAGCAACAATTTTCGGTGCCGGGGTGTTTGAATATTCGATATTTGTTGCAGTTAGCTTCAGAGCTTCTGCTTGCGGCGATGTTGGTGAGTTTACGACAACAAGCTCTGGTGATTCGCTCGTTTCTGGAAATTCTATGTTCGGTATCCTTCCGAGCACTGGCGAACCTTTAAGCATGTGCTTTATGTATTCCTCATCAGATATCGTTTTGTCAAATGCTTCGAGGAGGAAGACAAGGAGTATGCCTAAGAAGATTCCAAGCACGCCTCCGATTGCAAGTGTAAGTTTTTTGTTCGGTTTCACCGGTTGGGTTGGCGTAATCGCTGAATCCACAAGTGTTGCCCTTCCAACAACGCCGGCTTCGGATATCCTTGTTTCTTCAAGTTTTTCAAGAAGAATGCTGTAGAGGTTTTCTTTGACTTTTCTGTCCCTTTCAAGTTCGAATAGTTGCTGCTCAAGCATTGGCAGCGTACTGATTTTTTGCTCGTATTTACTCTTGATGCTTTCAATTGAGCTTATTGTTGATTGGTAAACTAACAATTCCGTATTGCTCTGGATGAGTTCGGAGTACATTGATGCATAGTTTGGGTCTGTTGTTTGAACTTGGGATGTTACTATGCTCTCGACTTGGTTTTTTAACATCTTCTCTGTTTCCTCGATTTGTTTTCGGAGAGATTTGACTTGTTGGTCGTTCTCTGAATACGTATTCAGCAATGCTGAAAGCTGGATTTGTAAGTCGACAAGCTTTGCTTTCAATTGACTCACAACTGGGTTGACTGATATTGTCTCTGAAGAGACTATCTTTTGATTCATAGATTTGAGCTGCTGAGTCAATGCTGAAATTTTTGCTTTGACTTCTTCAACTTTGATTTTGTAAGTGTTGATTTGCGTGTCAAGGTTGTAGAGCGTGTTGAGAAGGTTTTGAGACTCTACATTTAACACGTAGACTTTGTTCGTCTGTTTGAATTTCTTGAGTTGGTCTTCTACCTGTTTGAGTTCTTCTTCTACTTTTGGTATCTGCTGTTCGATGAACTCCCTTCGTGCAGTGTATTCGTTCCTTGAGAGTCTCTGAAGAAGCTCGTTGTAGACGCTTGCGAGTTCGTTTGCAATGTTCTTTGCAAGTTCTGGGTCTGGGTTTTGCACGCTTATTTTGACTATACTCGTATCTTTAACCGGTGAAACGGTTATCATATTTGAAAGAGATTTGATCACATCGTATGTGTCTATTTCACTGTTTTTTGATTTATTCTTGAAATATTCAACGAGGTTAAGGTTCTTTACCACTGTTTCAATGTTTGTTCTGCTCTTTATCAATTCCACTTCTGTCGATATATCAGGCCTTGATGAAGTGTATCCTGTTGCTGAGAATAAATCTGTAAGGCTTCCTTTTGATTTCGGCTCGATGTTTATGGTCACGCTTGCTTCATAAATCGGTGTTGCAAGCATGAGGTACACGATTGTTACAGCAAAAACAGCTATAACTGTTGCAAAGAACCACCAGAAGCGCCTTTTGAATATTCTAAGAAGATCCTCTAACGTGATTTCGTCTCTTGTCATTTCCTGATCCATCATTTATTCCTCCTTGATGCCATTATTTGAAAAGTCCGGATACGTTGTTGTAGAAGGTTATTAGGTTATTTATAACCGGTATCCATTCAAGTGCACTTCTGAATATATCAGACGGCACGA
Source organism: Fervidobacterium gondwanense DSM 13020 (assembly GCF_900143265.1). Taxonomy (NCBI): domain Bacteria; kingdom Thermotogati; phylum Thermotogota; class Thermotogae; order Thermotogales; family Fervidobacteriaceae; genus Fervidobacterium; species Fervidobacterium gondwanense. The sequence goes on from NZ_FRDJ01000001.1 coordinate 143,010, forward strand.
AGATTATGTCTCCGCTTTCAATCACAGGATTGTATTCTATCTTTCCACCGCTCATTGCACCCGCAAGGTTTATCTGTTCCGCTTTTCCATTGATTCCACCTTTGTAGAGCCATACGCTTGATGGCGCTGCTTTTGTGCTGAAGTATCCAGCCTGGATTATCGCTTGCAGCACCGTTGTGCCTTCTGTCAGCTGGACTATTCCTGGCCTGTTCACTTCGCCAAGCACGTACGCGTAGTTCTGCGGCGCGTCGATTATCCTTACGATGTCCCCTGGATTGATGTTGTACCCTCTTGCCTGGGTAAGGTCCTTGAGCTCGATTGTTTGTTTTTCCGTTCCTTTTGTAATTTCAAGTCTTCTGTAATTTTTGTCTATTCCTGCTTTTGTGAGTATTTCGTAGAGCGTTACTGGTTTGTCTGAGTAAATCATGCTCGGATTTCCGTTTGCGTTGATTACGTATATGTAGTTTTCTTTGTCGACGTCAAAGAGGAGTATGCTGTTATTAGTAAGCTTTGCGTTTGCAAATTCGCTCCATTCTATCTGCTCAACTTTTTCATCGTCTATCACAGTAATCTTGTTGCTTATGCCTTCTTTTAACCCTCCAAGTTTTCCCATGAGCGTTCTTAAGTCAAACTCTTCGCCTTGGGTGAATCTCACAAGTCCATTCGGTACGCCTTTACCGAACACATAGACTTGGTTCGGTTCTTTCTGCGTGACGTATACAAAGTCTCCATCTTCAACTTGCGCGTTCTCTATGCCTTTGAATATTTTCTCTGCATCGTACTGTCCAGCCAACGCACCGTTTCGAATAATTAAAACTTTGTCAGATGCGTAATAGAGTTCCGGTCCGATGATGAGCCCGCCGAGTTTAGCAAAGAGCGTTTTCAAGTCTGGCGTTTCGTAGTAGTCGAACTGCACTCTGCCCGTGCTTCTTATGTACCCCATCGCCGTTACGTAGACCGGCTTTTTGAGCTGGACGTTGAGTATCGCGCCTTTTTGAATCGGCGTGTCTTTTGTGAAGTCTATCGCTGTTGCATTGTCGGTGATTTTATCTATCTTTCTTAAATCGCTCAGTCCTACTTTTGCAAGTATTTTCTGGATGGTTATCGGTTCGTTGAGTGCGAACGTGACGTATGAGGAGACATCTCCAACAAGGTACACGGCATTGACGTCGGATTGTTTGAAGATCAATGTGTCGTGTTTTTCAAGTATTTGGTCTTGTTTACCGTAGATGAGTTTTTCAGGTTCGTATTCGAATTGTTTTCCATTTCTCAAGAGTGTTATCTTTTCAACGGTTTCTGGCTGGGTTATGAGTTTTTTGACCACATAGCTCAGCGTTTTCGGTTCGTAGTATGAGAGCTGGAGTACGCCTGGTCCTGATATGCCTGTGGTGTAAATCAGGAACGGTTCGTACGATACAAGCACTGTATCGCCAAGCGACAGGTTGACGTCTTTCTTGTTGTATATTATATCTCTGAGGTTGACTTCGATTTGGTTATTTATCAGTGCTTTTCCTTCGTTTTCAACATCTGAGTTTGGCAGTCCGATTTTGTTCAGCAATGTTTTGAGTGTCCTTGGCTCTTGCGGTTCGAATGGTATTTTACCTTTCTGGTTTGCAAAGCCTTGGACGTATACGTAGAATTCGTCGAATTTCTTTATCTCGACTTTGTCACCGTTGCTGAGCGTGTATTCCTGAGCTTTTGATATGTCGACAGCTTTTCCGTTTATCTTCACCGATTCGATCCATTTCAGTTGGTCTGTCGGAATGCCGCCTATTTTTGTAAACAAGCCTGCGAGTGTCTTTGGCTCGTCTGGTTCGAACGTGACTATGCCAGGTTTGTAATCACCCGTGAGGTAGATTTTGAATTCTGGGTATTTTTTTATTTGAACTGTGTCGTTGTTCTTGAGAGAGTATGTGTCTATCTTTGAGAGGTCAACAGTAGTATCGTTTATCTTTATCGATTCTATCCATTTGAATTGTTCAGTTTTGAGACCACCGATTTTCGTGAGTAGCGTCTTTAGCATCTTTGGTTCATTTGGTTCGAATGTGATTATTCCAGTTGAGAAATCACCCGTTAAGTATATTTTGAACTCTTCGTATTTTATTACGTTCACTATCGCACCGTTTGGAAGGATGACGTTCGCTGCCATGGTTAGTATTGTGGGTGAGAATTCTTGAGTCTTTCCATCCGGTGTGGTGACTGTGATTTTTTCTATCCACTTTTCGTTGTCTTTCGATATCCCTCCAGCTTTCGCTATCGCAAGTGCAAGGTTTTGTGGTTCTTCAACTGCGAATGTTTTGACTCCCGCACTCGGAACGAAGCCAAGAACGTAAACATATCTATCGTCTCTTTTGGGGATGTACAAAGAAGTTCCCTGTGTGAGAGAATAATCGGTTTTTCCGCTGAGAACGTCTTTGAGGTTTACGGTAACTGTCTTGTTTGCTGTTGTAAGGTAAGAATTCTCTATCACAGCGATTTGTTCGTTGAGTGTGCCGAGGCGCAGAAGTAGAGTTTTCAATGTCAAACCGGGTTCGTATTTGAATATGGCAGAGTATGCGCCACTTACTTGAATCGTCTGACTGTATTTCACCGGTGGGAAGTAGATTACATCTCCTTCTTGAAGAAGAACATCATTATCTATCTTGCCTTCGTAGAAGAACGGGAGCATGTTTATCGTCTGTGTCTTACCTGCTCGTTTGAGCTGGATATTCTCAAAATCGATTTCTGTTGTTGGCGAAAGGTTGAGAATTGAGAAGAGTTTTGAGATAGTGAGATTTTGATAATTCGAAATGTCAAAAGTGCGGTTCATTGCACCTTGGAAGTAGACATACATCGGTGCGTAGTCGACGATATAGACGGTTATGACAGGGTCTTTTATGAATTTTCTGACAGTTTGTTCGATTAGGTTCTTCACTTGATCAACTGTTAATCCTTCCACTTTGATATTTCCTGCATACGGATATGGAATCGTTCCATCAAATGCGACTTTCACTGTTCGGGAGAATTGTGGTTGACCAAACACTTCAATGGCGATAGTATCACCAACACGGAGCGTGTACCCAAAGATACTCAGCGCAAAAATAATACTTAGAAAGCCGATAATCCACTTTCTCATCACTTTCTTACCACCCCTTAATATTCAATTTGTTTTTCCACTTCATTTGAATTATATCATACCACAACTCAGAGATTAATAGTTAAAATTTCCAGTTTTGTTACAATCATAGCAGCCCACTGCACTATAAAGCCACTTCCAGCAACCGAAAACATTCCAAAAATAATGGACGGAATATATCCTTCGGTTACACTAAACTTTTCCCTTTGACTTCCGATAATAGATATGGTAAAATTCATTCAGTGAATGAATGATTGGGAGGGATGGAGAATGAGTTTGTACGAAAAGATATTAAGCAAAAATGCGGTAATAGGCGTTATTGGGATGGGATATGTTGGGCTGCCTTTGGCTGTTGAGAAGGCGAGGGCAGGTTACAGGGTTGTTGGGTTTGATATACAGCAAAAGAGGGTTGATATGATCAACCGCGGGGAGAATTATATAGGAGATGTGGATGATGCTGAACTCAAAGAGCTTGTCCAGTCGAAGGAGTTAAGAGCGACGGCGGATTTCGATGAATTGAAAAGTTGCGATGTAATAAGTATATGCGTGCCAACACCGCTTGATAAATTCAAGCAGCCAGATTTGAGCTATATTATCAACAGCGCAAATGAGATAAAGAAGAGGTTGAGAAAAGGACAGCTTGTCGTTTTGGAAAGTACAACGTACCCAGGGACAACGGATGAGGTAGTACTGCCAATTTTGGAAGAAACTGGCTTGAAAGTTGGTAAGGATTTCTATCTTGCGTTCAGCCCTGAGAGAGTTGACCCAGGAAATCCACGATACAAGACGAGAAATACCCCTAAGGTTGTCGGCGGTATGACTCCTGAGTGTACGAAGCATGCGGTGGCGCTGTATGAGAACGTGCTTGAAGCTGGCGTGTTCCCAGTTTCTTCGCCGAGGGCTGCTGAGATGACGAAGATTTTGGAGAATACGTTCAGGCTTGTGAATATAGCCCTCGTGCAGGAGATGACGAAGGTAGCGAATAAGATGAATATAAACATCTGGGAGGTTATAGATGCGGCTGCGACGAAGCCGTTCGGTTATATGCCGTTCTATCCTGGACCCGGCATCGGCGGGCACTGTATTCCGATAGATCCGTTCTATTTGGTCTACAAGGCGAAAGAGTACGATTTGCACATGATGCTCGTTGAGGTTGCGGGCGAGATTTCGGATAATATGCCGTACTATGTTGTCGACAGGCTTTCGGATATTTTGAACGACAGGATGCAGTGTTTGAACGGAAGGAATATCCTTTTGCTTGGCGTGACGTACAAGGGGAATATAGATGATTTGAGGGAGAGTCCTGCGTTGAAGGTGATTGAGATTCTTGAACGAAAGAAAGTGAATGTGTTCTACTACGATCCGTTTGTTCCTGAGTTCACGCACAACGGGAAGCACTACAAGAGAATTGAATTGACTGAGGAGAATTTGAAGAAGATGGATGGGGCTATAGTTACATCAGGCCACACAATCGGAATAGACTATGAATTCGTCGCGAAGAACGTGCCGTTTTTGTTCGATACGAAGAATGTGACGAAAGGAAAATACGAGAACGTGATACTGCTCTAATAGTGAATTGTGATGTTATGAAAGCATCTCCGAACCAATTCGGAGATGCTTTTTTTGTATAGGATTTTGGGGAGAAGGTGTGGTATAATGATTTTTGAAAGGGTTTGAAAGAAAAATACAGAATTTCAGGGAGGGGTTGTATGAGATTTACAAAGATAAAGAAGGCAAGCTCTTTGCTTTATTTCGCTTTGGCTTTATATTCTGCATTCCTGCTTGTTAGTTGTGTGCCAACGAATAATAACGGCGGTGCGAACAGCAACAAGCCGTTACTTCTGAGCCCTCAGGATGAGGCTGTGAATGTCGAATTCAATAATGCAGTTTTGAAGTTTAGAACGCCCACTAACGAAAAGTACGAATTGGTAGTTAAGGAAGCAGTTAATAATGTAGAGGTTTATAAAACCGTTGTTGACGGTAACGGAGACGAGGTATCAGTTGTTGTTCCAAAAGGAAAGCTCAAGCCTACAGTAAGATATAAGTGGTACGTAAGGTTGAGGGATGACGATTCAGTTGCAAGTGACGTATGGTATTTCAATACAAAAAATAATACACCACCTTCTGTGAGCAACCTGAAACCTGATAAGACTTCTGATCATCCTTTTGGAGCTCTGGCGTTAACTTGGAGCGCAACTGATCCAGATAACGACGATTTGACTTTTGAGGTAAAGGTGTATTTACTTGGCAAGACTGAACCTGTTTTCACAACTACAGTTGCAACAAATTCTGCTGTTGTAAAGAATTTAGAACAGCAGAAGGATTATGAATGGACTGTTAAAGCCAAAGATCCATGGGGAAGCGAGAGCTCTCTGACAAGGGCAACTTTCAGAACGAAAACAAATGAGGCACCGCAAAATATTGAGCTTTTGAACCCAAAGAACGGGCAGGTTGGTGTTAAGTTCAACAACTTGCTACTACAATGGGAAGGATACGATAAAGATTACGAAGAGCTAAAGTACAACGTCTCGCTGAACGATAGTCAGAATTTGCTCAGCGGTTCGACGCTTACTCAGTACAGGGTAACTGGGCTGAAACCAGATACTCTCTATAGGTTAAAGATAACCGCTATCGATACGTACGGCCTTTCGAAAACTCAGGAATTCACGTTCACAACGAAGCAAAATTCGCCACCAAACAAACCAACGTTGTTAGAACCTGCTAACAATTCAAGGGTGAATTTTGCAAAGATAACGTCTTTGACGTTTAGATGGCTTAATTCAGTTGATCCCGATGAAGACACAGTTTCGTACGATTTTGTTATTGAGTCGGAAGGAAACGTTGTGGTGAGCAGGGAGGGTATAAATTCAACTTCTCAAATCTTTTCTGACCCAAAAAGTATCTTAGACGTCGGCAAGACTTATGCATGGTATGTCGTCGCTAAGGATCCGCATGGCGGAAAGACGCAGAGCGAAAAGTTCACATTCGAAACGTATGAGAATAATCCGCCGACAAAGCCAACATCGCCGTATCCGGCTAACGGTGCGATAAATCAGCCGAACAGAATTCCAAAGTTCTCGTGGCAGTCTTCAGATCCAGATGGTGATCCGCTTAAGTTCGACGTATACATCGGTAACTCGCCGTCAAACCTGAGCTTAGTTACCGCAACTGACTTAACGACAACTTCTTTCGAAACGGGTTATCTTTTTGAATTTGGAAAGACGTACTACTGGAAAGTCGCAGTAAAGGATGGTTATAACCCTCCGGTTGAAAGCGATGTATGGAGTTTCACGATAACTAATAAGGATAATCCGCCAACGCAACCTGTTCTGGTCAACCCAGCAAATGGAAGTACTGGCATAGCTTTGAATAATGTTACTCTGAAATGGAACGCGAGTTCAGATGTTGAAACATCAAAAGAGAATCTCGTTTATTATCTATACTTTGGACGTGCTGATAACATGACGCTCTTGGCAACAATTACTGGAAGAACAACAGCCGAAATCGAACACATCGCAACAGGGCTTAAGCCAGTTACGACATATTACTGGCGCGTAGAAGTTAAGGATAGCTTTGGAAATTACGCATACAGCACGACTTGGAATTTCACAACAAAGCAGAACGAAGCACCTAATTTTCCAATAAATCCAAGTCCGTCTGACGGAGGTTCCATCACTTCCTCAAGTACGCCTGCAACGATAACACTATCTTGGAGCTGTTCGGATCCGGATGGAGATGCTTTGACGTACGAAGTATACGTCAGCAGGACGACTGATTTTACAGGCGTGGCACCTATCAGAACAAACATGAATTCAGTTCAGTACACTGCTCCAGATTATGGATGGTATTACTGGTACGTGGTAGCAAAGGATCCACACGGTGGAGCAACTAAGGGTAAGACATGGAAGTTTGAAATCAAGAAGTGAAATAAGTCAAAGTAAAAGACCGTGGTTTTCTGGTCTTGCCCCCGAAAGTGTGGTATGTAAAAAAATCGATTTATTCTTTTTCACACCGCATGGCTTCGGTACTCCACCGGAGCCATGCCTTTTAATCTTACCTGATATCTCTCTTCATTGTAGAACCTTTCATATTCTTTTACTGTCTTTTCTCCGTGTATCTTCACCAATTCTTCCTTAAAATGGCTAAAGAAGCTTTCTGCTGGTCCATTGTCTTGTGGTATCCCTTTCCTTGACATGCTTTGGATTATACCTTTTTCTCTTAACTTCCTTACTGTCAATATATGTGTGAATTGGAATCCTCTGTCTGTATGAAATATGTTTCCTTCTTTGTACTTACCACTCTTCAACCATTCATCTATTACCTTATGCGCTAATTCCATCCCATTGCTTTTTCTTATCCCATAGCTTACTATTTCGTTGTTGTACAAGTCTTGTATTATCATTAAGTACAATTTCCCTTCTTTTGTCTTTATCTCTGTTATATCACTTACAAACTTTTCATACTTACTTTCACTTCTAAAGTTCCTTCTTAGTATGTTATCACTTACATACAATGTTTCTTTTGCTGCTCTGCTTATGTAGTTCTTCTTCCTTATCCTTGCATACAGCCCCACATTAGCCTGTATACCTTTTTGTGATTTACTATCTTTCCTTCTCTTCTTAGCACCATCGTTATCCTTCTGTATCCGTAGATTCCATTGTACTTGAAGTATATCTCTCTTATCCTTTCTTTTATCTGCTTATCTTTATCCTTCTTATTTATCGCTCGGTAATACCCATTTGTTGATATGTCCGCTATTTCACACAATAGGCTAATGCTGAATTCACTGCTTAATTGCTTGATTACTTCAATCTTTGTTTTTTTTATCACTCTCTTCAAACAACTTTTCAATCAATAATTTCAAGTATGCATTCTCTGCTCTTAACCTTTCAAGCTCAAGTTCATGTGCTTCTTTCTTCGGTCTGCCTTTTTTCAGTTCGACACTTCCATGAGTAAGGTAGTTCTTTATCCACAATCGTACTCTACCTTCGTCGATGCCCAAAAGAGATGCAATTGTCCTTTTTGGAAGATGCTCTTCCAAGTAGAGTCTAATGACTTCTTGTTTCAGTTCAGCAGAATACTTCTTGAATTTCTGTCCTTTCTTTGCCAAGAAAAACACCCCCTTGTTGGTTTTATTTTACCATACTCGGGGGTGCTTTTCTTTTTCATTTTTCGTTATTGGGACTCAGTGCATTTCCGCCACGGTCTTTTTTATTTGAATTGTTCGGCTTCTTCACGGTTAGGTATGGAAGGCTGTGCACCTTTTCGTGTTACTGATATTGCCGCACAGGTGTTTGCAAATTCGATTGCACTCTGTATGTCCTTTCCCTCACTTAGTGCAACGGCTAAAGCACCGTTGAAGACGTCGCCGGCTGCGGTTGTGTCCACGGATTGAACCTTGATAGTCGGAACTGAGATCATCGTTTTCTCATCTATATACGTTGCACCCTTTTCACCTTGTTTTACAACCATAGTTCTTAGTCCTTTTTCTTTGAATGCTTCGAACGTTTTCTCTATTGATTCGTATCTGCCGATGATGTTTTCTGAGAGTGTTTTTAATTCTTCTTCGTTTGGTGTGAGTATATCTACGTAAGGGAATATCTCTGGGTTAATTCCTATAGCTGGTGCAGGGTCGAAGATTACTAATTTTCCAGCGTCTTTTAATAGCTTTGCTGCAAGGAGGGTTGATTCGAAAGGTATTTCGTTTTGTAAAAGGAGAATGTCACTTCTCAGTATATCACTCTTACACTCTTCGATAACCTCTGGTGTAAGATATGCGTTCGCTCCATATGTGATCATTATCCTGTTTTCACCAGAAAGCGTTACTTCGATGAACGCAAGGCCTGTGTTCGTGTCGACAAATTTGTAACCTGATATTCCAAGTTTTTCATAGCTTTTTGCAAGTGCGCTTCCGTATGAATCGTTTCCAAGCATAGTTAAAAAAAATACGTTGCTTTTAGAAAGTTTAGCAACCGCAACTGCTTGGTTGGCACCTTTTCCGCCAGGGAAGTATTCAAGATTTAAGATTTTCTGTGTTTCACCGGGTTTGGTAAAGTGCTCAACTGTTAAGACTATATCCATGTTCGAGCTTCCGATAACGGCTATCATTTTATTTCCTCCTTGTAGATTCTCTGACAACGAGTTCTGGTTCGAGGACTATGCCTTCAATGGTGGTCATCTCGCCGTTTATGAGTTTCAACAATATTTCCGCTGCTGTTTTTCCCATTTCGTACGTGGGCTGATGGACAGTTGTCAACGCAGGCTTGTAGTATTTGCTGAATGGTATGTCGTCATATCCAGTCACGCTGACATCGTCGGGTATACGTACTCCTTTCTCTTCTAAAGCATCCAAGAGACCGAATGCTATTAAGTCGTTTCCACACAAGATCGCATCTGGCAAACTTTTTGTTATGTTCTTTCCAAATTCGTACCCTGCGTCGTACGAAAAGCTTGCGTAATGATGTTCGTGTTGCAATCCGTATTCGCGCATTTTAGAAATAAACGCGTCGTGTCTTTGCTTGGCGCTGAATGTGTTTTTGTCACCGTTGATGAATATGAAATTTCTGTGACCGGTGTCTACTAAATAGTCAACGAGCATGGTTATGCCTTTGAAGTTGTCAACAACCACGTAGGATACGTTGACGTCCTTTATGAGCCTGTCTAAGAAGACAACGTTGAGTCCGTGTTGTATGCTCCGCAAAAGTTTCGGGTTCGATTCTCCCGTGCCCGTAAATAGAAGACCATCTATGTGTTTTGATAAAAGCGTATTAAGTATTGTGTCTTCTTTTTTTCTGTTCTGGTCAGAGCTGCCAAAGATCAGCGTGTATCCGTGTTCCCAAAGATAATCTTCGGCACCTCGGACTATTTGGACAAAGAACGGGTTTGAGATATCCGGTAGTATGAATCCTATCGTTTTTGTTCTACCGTGTCGCAAGCTGCGTGCAAGCATGCTCGGGGAATATCCGAGTTCTTGGACGGCTTCTTCTACTTTCTTTTTTAGCTCCTCAGAAACGGGTGCTGAACTGGTTAGTACACGCGAAACTGTTGAGATGGATACACCTGCTTTTCTTGCTACATCTTTAATGCTAACTTTCGCCATTCGTCCACTCTCCAAATTAAGATTTCAAAAGGCCAGGAGGGATTTTCCCCCTCCCGGCTGAACCATTGTATCTATTTTACTTAGTAACGAGTTCCAATTCAACTGGGATGAAAACCGTTTTGTTTGTTAAGTATTCGTGAGCTTTCTGGACGGCGAGTTGTCCCATAAGATATGGCTGTTGTGCAACTGTTGCAGCCATTTCGCCTTTCTTCACAGCATTAAGTGCGTCAGGTATTGCGTCGAATCCAACAACGATTATCTTTCCAAGTTTTCCTGCTGCTCTAATGGCTTCTATTGCCCCGAGTGCCATTTCATCGTTCTGAGCAAATACTGCGTTGATATCAGGATATGCTTGGAGAAGGTTTTCCATGACTCTCATGCCTTCTGCTCTGTTGAAGTTCGCAACTTGTTCCGCGACAAGTTTGATGTTTGGGTATTTTTTCAATTCGTTCTTGAAACCCGCACCTCTGTCACGCGCTGCAGATGTTCCTGGGATACCAACTAACATAACGACTTTGCCGGTTCCTTTAAGCTGTTGAGCGATGAACCTTGCTGCCATCGCACCACCTGCGACGTTGTCAGAAGCTATGTGCACAACAACTTGTCCACCTGCAGCACCACGGTCAACTGTTATTACAGGAATCTTCGCCTTGTTCGCTGCTTCGATAGCTGGGACTATCGCTGCACTGTCTGTTGGGTTGATTATTATCAAATCTACTTTCTTTTGAATGAGGTCTTCTATGTCGTTGAGCTGTTTTGCTGGCTTGTCTTGAGCATCAACCACTAAGAGCGTTATGCCAAGTTCCTTTGCCGCTGCTTGCGCACCATCCCTTAATGTGACAAAGAACGGGTTGTTAAGTGTCGATAATGAAAGTCCGACCTTGAAGCTGAAAACTGAAACCGCAAAAACAACCATCATCAGTACGAGTATCCACCTTTTCATACCTTCCACCTCCTGAAAGAGTTTGTCAACCCTCACGTTCGACCAAGACTGCCGTTAGAATAACTATGCCTTTGACTGCATCTTGATAGAATGGCGAAACATTGAGGATATTCATTCCGTTGTTCAAAATTCCCATTATGAGTGCCCCGAAGAATGTGCCTATAATCGAGCCCTTACCTCCTGAAAGGCTCGCACCACCAAGAACAACAGCAGCGATAGCGTCGAGCTCGTATCCAACACCAAAGGTAGGCTGGGCACTGTTGAGCCTCGATGTTAAGATAATCGCACTTACGGCGCTTAAAAGACCGCTCAGCATGTAAAAGCTGATTTTGTAGACATCAACCTTGACTCCGCTGAGACGTGCTGCTGTTTCGTTTCCACCAATTGAATAAGCGTACAGACCGAACTTGGTATAAGTTGTTATGTAGAACATCAGTGCCAAAAATCCGAACATGATGAGTATAGGAACGGGGATACCGACAATGTCGCCTGAACCGATGAATCTGAAAGCATCAGAAAAGCCAGTGATGGGCATTCCTTCCGTGTAAGCCAGTGTCAAACTCCTTGCAATCGCCATCGTTGCCAACGTCACTATGAACGGCTGTAGTTTTGCTTTCGCAATGATGAAGCCGTTCACAAGCCCAAAGCCAGCTCCGGTTGCAAGTGCAGCGATGATGCCCAGTGCTATTGAATTTTTGCTAACAATCGAAGCGAGTATGGCGGCTGAAAGTGCAAAGACCGAACCTACGGAAAGGTCTATTCCTCCAGAAATGATGACAACGGTCATTCCAAAGGCGATAATAGCCTGCATCGAGACTTGCCTGAGAACGTTGATGAAGTTCGAAACCGTGAAGAATCTGTCTGAAAGGATAGAAAAGAGTATGACAAGTCCGATAAGTCCAACTATTGCAGGATAGTCTTTCAGTTTCCTGAGTACCTTCTTAGATGCCATTACATATCAACTCCCGTAGCTAGTTTTATTACGTTCTCTTCGTTAACATCTTTTCTCCCCAATATTCCCATAGATTTACCCCTGTGCATCACTAAGACTCTATCGCACAAATTGACGATTTCGGGCAGTTCCGATGAGATGAAAATCACGCCAACTCCAGAATTCGCAAGCTCGTTGATTATGTTGTACACCTCAACTTTTGTGCCAACATCTATACCTCTTGTTGGCTCTACCAAAATCACAAGTTTCGGAGTCTTTCTAAGTACTTTTGAGAGCACTACCTTTTGCTGGTTTCCCCCTGAAAGAGTCTTCACCTTTTGCTTTATCGAGCTGACCTTAATCGAATATTTCTTCACCTCATCTGCGGATATCGACTTCGCCTTTTTCCAGAGTATATGCCAAAGTTTAGATACTTCGTCTGTATTTTGCAAGGTGATGTTCTTCACGACATCGAGATCAAGAATCAGTCCCATCTTTTTCCTATCTTCCGGTACGAGCGCTATTCCGTGTTCTAACATGTTCTTCTGTGGCTTTAGGTCTTCACCAAGCAAGGTCATCTTTTCCCATTTCGCTGGTAAGTACCCAAAGATACCTAAGGCTATTTCCGATTTGCCTGAGCCGACAAGCCCTGCAATGCCGAATATTTCGCCTCTCTTAACTGAGAACGTCACATCTTCCACCAAACCTTCGATTGTAAGGCTTTCGACGGAGAATAGCACTTCGTCTGTGGGTTTATTGAACTTGGGATACATCTCTTCGATCTTTCTGCCAACCATAAGGCGTATGAGCTCGTCTTTGCTGATTTCATCAACTCTACCTGTGGTGATATATTCTCCATCACGAAGTACAGTAACCCTATCTGCTATTTCGTATATCTCTTCTAAGCGATGGGAGATGAAAATAACGGATACACCTTTCTTTTTAAGATTTTTAATAATTCCAAAGAGTCTTTCCGTTTCGTATTCGGTTATCGTTGCCGTCGGCTCGTCCATTATGAGTACCTTTGAATTCAAAAAGAGTGCTTTTGCAATCATCACGAGTTGCTTTTCTGATGTGTTCAAATTCTTGACTTTCTCGTCTGCACGGAGATTGAAGTTCAGTTCATCGAGAAATCCTTGGACAATGGCAATTGCCTTCCTCTTTGAGAAATTGAAAGTTTCCAACTTTCCAACAAAAACGTTCTCCGCAACGGTCAGTTCTTCGAATAGGTTTAGTTCTTGGTGGATTGTGGAGATGCCCTTTGCTATTGCCTCCGTTGGACTTTTGAACAACAAGTGCTCTCCGTTATACACTATTCTTCCAGCATCTGGTTGGTGGACACCACTTATTATCTTGATAAGTGTGCTCTTTCCTGCGCCATTTTCGCCGATGAGTGCATGGACCTCACCGGAATACAGGTCAAATCTCACATTCTTTAGAGCTACCACACCTGGGAATGACTTCGTTATGCCCTCGAGTTCTAAAATCTTTTCATTCATTTTAGAATATCACTCCAGAAACGAATATTGCATTGTTGTACGGCTTTACATCACCTGTTCTTATAACTGCTTTGCATTTCTTGCTCAGTTCTTTCAGCTCTTCGTGGCTGGTTCTCTTGATCTTGGCATTTGGAAGCCTTTTTTGAATTTCCTGCACAAACTCGTCCTTTGATTCGTTGGCGATTATTACTTCTTCCACTTCGAGCTCCTTCAAAATCTGTTCAAGGACTTCAAAGAATGTGGGTTTTCCATAGTCTAACACCAGGTCTATCCGTTCCGTTGAATCAGGCACGGGAAAACCCATATCGACTATCGCTATCGTATCTTTGTGCCCCATGGAGGCTACAACTTTAGCTATCTGCGAGTTAAAAATACCTGATTTTTTCAATATCTATCACCCCTTTTTCTGAACTCTTGTTCTTTCTGAAAACGTTTTCGAAAACGTTTTCAGTAAAAAGATAACACATATATTTTGGAAAACAAAATGATGCTATCACAAGTTTTGTGAAGTTCCGTAGAGAAGAGAGAAGTTTATGAACTATCGTGAAAATTTCCGAATCTTTCCTTCGATTTTCTACAATATTTAATGTGGTATAATGAATTAGCGTTTGCTCATTTTGTTTATCATGCCGGTGTCCACATGATGGGGAGGCTGAGTTCTTGAAAATTTCCATAATCGGCGCGGGTCCTGCAGGGATTGCTTGCGGGGTTTTGTTGAAAAGATACGGTGTTGATGTTAGAATTTTTGAGAAAGGCAAAATTGCAGGGACTATACGGAACGCTTGGCGGGTTGAGAATTTTCCGCCGCTTGGTTTTATCTCTGGAGAGCAATTTGTAAAACAACTTGAATGGTATGCTGAACAGTACGGTTTAGAAATCGTACACGATGAGATTTTAAGGATTGAGGATTTAAAGTTGCGTGGGCGAAGTGGGACGTACGATTGCGATATCGCAGTTGTCGCAACGGGGACAAAGCCGAGAAGGATTCCTGAGTTCGAAGTAAGCGAGCGGGTATTGTACGAGTACATTAATCTTCCAAAAGATACTAAAAGAGTTGCGGTTTACGGCGGTGGGGATGTGGCGATTGATTATGCTATCCACGCTTTTGAGGATGAAATAATGCCTACAGTGTTCGTGAGAAATAACGAGTTGAAGGCGGTAAGTAAGCTTGTTGAGTATGCGAAAGAACGAAATATACACATCAAGCTTGGGGATGCTATTAAGCGTGTTGAGGAAGGTAATAGCGGAATAGTCATCTTCTCAGATAGTGGCAGATACGAGTTCGATGCGCTGTTGATAGCTATCGGAAGGGAGTTGAATGTGCCCGAGATAGATGTTTCGAAGATGAAGGTCTACGCAATCGGCGATTGTGCGCATCCTGATTTGAGGCAGTCTTCGATAGCGATAGGCGATGGGGTAAGGTGTGCGATGGAGATTTTAAGAGAGATGAAATAGATAATCAGAAGACTTGTGGAGGTGTGACGTGGATATGGGTAGCCTCATGAACGATTTGAAGGAATTTAAAGTAATCGAAAGCTATGGACGAGAAGATATAGCGATGGTGTATCTGGCTGAGAGTAAAGACGGCGCATTGATCGAGTTCGTAGAGTCAGTTCAGCCCCCCATTCCAAGAGAGAAGAAGTGGGTACTGATAGTTTCAACGATGGACGGATGTCCTGTTGGTTGTATGATGTGCGATGCTGGAGGATATTATCGAAGAAAGTTATCAAAAGAGGAGATTTTGAGCCAGATTCTGTATCTTACGAATAAGAGATTTGGAAGTTATATTCCCGTCGAGAAGTTCAAGATTCAATTTGCGCGCGTTGGGGAACCTGCTTTGAACGACACGGTTCTTGACGTGCTTGAAGAGCTGCCAAGCATTTTGAACGCACCAGGTCTTATGCCTTCAATAAGCACAGTTGCTCCAATAGGCAGGGATAGCTGGTTTGAAAGGTTGTTGGAAATTAAGAATAGGTTGTACGTTGGGCGGTTCCAAATGCAGTTTTCAATCCACAGCACGGATGCAGAGCAAAGAGATAAGATAATACCGGTGAAAAAGTGGAATTTCGAGCGGATGGCAAGTTACGGCGAAAGGTTTGTTTGTGAAGGTGATAGGAAGGTTACGCTCAATTTTGCGTTAGCTCAGGAGAATGTGGCTGATGCTGACGTTATTATCAAGTATTTTAATCCTGAGAAGTTTTTGATAAAGATAACGCCGGTGAACCCGACGTACAGAGCAGTTGAGAATGGGTTGAATTCGGATGTGGATGATAACGGTTTGGTTTTAAAGCACAGGACTTTTGTTGAGAAGTTAAGAGAAAACGGATTTGAAGTTATTATCAGCGTTGGAGAGCTTGAGGAAAATAAGATAGGGAGCAACTGCGGTCAGTACGTGCAAAGACACTTAGCAGCGCAAAGAAAGCTTGATGGAGCATATTTGTTTGTGAATGCGAAAGGGGAGTAGGGTTATGGAAAGAATAAAAGTTGCGCTTATCGCGCATGATAAGAAGAAACTAGATCTTGCGATGTTCGTTAAGGAGTGGAAGGATGTCTTTTCAAAGTGCGAGCTTTTTGCAACGAGCACGACAGGGAAGGTTATAGAAGAGAAAATCGGGCTTAAGGTGAATAAGTTCCAGTCAGGTCCGTACGGTGGGGATTTGCAGATCGGTTCAATGATCGTGAATGGCGATATAGATTTCGTGATATTCCTCAGAGACCCACTCACTGCCCAGCCACACGAACCAGACGTGAGCGCGCTCCTTAGAGTGTGCGACGTACACAACGTACCACTCGCAACAAATCTTGCTACCGCTGAAGCGCTCGTGCTGGAAATAGAAAAGAAGATCACGAAAGGGCAGAATGCTGATGGGGAAGAAGAGTGAGAGGCAGAATAAGATACACGATGAAAGGCCAGAGATGACTGAGGGTATAGCTGAGAGGAAGAACGGGATTTTTAAGAATCGCGATGCAGTTTTGGTTTTGATATACTTTTTTGTTTTCATCTTCTTTGCTGCCAAAGTGCCGTTTGTGGTCGGCGCTTTAGTGCTGGGGTATTATTTTTCGACAGTTCTCAGCGTGCCGTACGATTACGTTTTGAGAAAGACGAATAAGAAATATTTGGCTGTTGCATCTTATGTTCTGGTCGTTCTTGTGTTCGTGTATGCTGTTGTGTCTTTCTTTCCGATGATAATAAACCAGATTAGAGAGATTGTAGCGAGTGCAGAGAAAACGCATCTGAACTTTGAACTGCCAAAGTGGGTTTCGGAGCTTTTAAACGAGGTTAAAGCCAACATTTCGTCGTTTTTGGGTTCGATAGTTAAGTACGTTGTCGGAATCGTGCCGTCGTTGATAACGATGGTTATGCTTCTGGTTGTGACGATGATCGGAATAGAGAGTATACGTGCGTATTTCGGAAGGAAAGTGAATTTGCTGTTCGTTGATGATCCAAAATACGGCGAGTTGTTTGCAAGAACGTTCTTTTCTGAAGTCAAACGTTATCTGCGAGGGCAGGTGCTTGTGTCGTTTATTAGCGCAACGCTGACAACAATAGGGCTGTACGCTATCGGTGTGCCTTCGGCATTCACATTGGGCGTGCTGAGTTTCATCGGTGGGTTCTTCCCGTTCGTCGGCTTGCTCTTCACGGCTGTTCCGATGTATTTACTCGCGTTCACTTCACGAGGGTTGATTGGTATTGTGTGGCTCACAGTTCTTCTTGTAGGTGTCAATCAAACGGAATCCTGGCTTTACGGTCCAAGGATTCAGGGGAATAATTTGAAATTACACTGGTTCGTGATACTGATTTCGATTTTCCTGCTCGGAAGCATTCTCGGGTTTGTGGGTGTTTTGATTGCGCTACCGATATTGTTGTTCATTCGTAGTTTTTGGAGGTTCTATGTCCTTGGTGCGTCAGATATGAAAAGTAATGCACGTTAATAATATATGAGAAGTAGAGCAAACTGTACAGGAGGGTTTCAGTATTTTGAAAGATAACGTTTGTTTGAAAGCTTACACCGATGGGAGTTTTAAAGATGGAGTAATCGGTGCTGGGGGAATTATCAGTGATGGACGTACTGTGATTGTAGAATTTTCCTTTCCGCTTTATTCCGAACCTCTTGCACAACACAGGAATGTTTCAGGCGAGATTTATGCGGTGATGTATTCGATTTTCTGGGCGTGGAAGAATGGGTACAAGTGTATTAAGATATTCCACGATTATTCTGGATTGGCTCACTGGGCAAATGGAGAGTGGAAAGCGAATACGGAAGTGACAAGGTTATACAAAGCTTTTGTCGAGCATTTAAAAAAAGCGATGAAAATAGAGTTTGTCAAGGTTGAAGCGCACAGAGGAAATGCGCTGAATAATTTAGCTGACAAGCTTGCTAAGATGGCTTTAGAAGAAAAGAAAGAAGCCCCGTTATTTGAGGAATTTGAAGATCTTGTTGAGAATTTTCAATATTCATAGCGAATTTTTAGACAATAAAGAAGGGCGGTTTTATCCGCCCTTCATTTTTGGAATTACTCGAGTTATTTCACACCCAGAGCAACGGGGATATTCCTTGGTGTACCGCTTGTTACATACTTTCCTGCGTAGACCATCGCAGTCGAGCCGCCACCGTCGAGCATCATCGCTGAAATATAACCTTTCGATTTGAGGAACTGGGCAGCTTCGTCGAAGTTCATACCTGAACCGCTGAGACCTTCTATGGTTATGAGGTGCACCTTGTTGTCTTTTATGGCTATTATAGTCCTCTCCGTCCTTGTCGTTGGGATTCCTCCGCCGTATCTGAGTTTTTCTTCAGCAGCGTCCGGGATTATGTTGCCGTCCTGTAAGAGCAGAGGACCTGCACCTACTGCGTTCTTAACTTTGTAACCGTTGTCGGTGTAGAGCTCTACAGAAACAGTTTGACCAACAGCAAGGTTTGGAAGGAGTTTTTTTACCAATTCTGTGCTGAGCATTATCACTTGAGATTTGTCCGGTACGTACTGAACATATCCGATTGAGGATATCTTTCCACTTTTGACAACAACGTAGGTTTTTGTCCTGTCGTTCGGGATTTTTAAGTTGAACTCTTCGGTGTATATATTAACTTCTCCCAGTGCGGTTGTGTTTACGCCTTTGACAAGTAAGAGAACATCACCGATTCTGACAGTTATATCAACATACGCTTTCTTGATGAAGACTTGGTTGTCTGTCGTCTGGATGAACATGGGCCTCAAACCGTACCTGTGAGATAGCACTTTTCCATTCGCGATGATTATATCTATCGGCAGTCCAGTTGCAGGATCGAAGTAATTCGCATTGACACCGTTGGAATATCCGTTCTGTGAAAGAATAGTCTGCAGTGTAGCTGTCGAGCCTATGCCTTTTGCAGGAAGGAGTGGTGTGATGTTTACATATTTTGGCTCAACGATGATGTAGTTAACAGTGAACGTTCTGCCAGCAAATGATTCAGTGCGTTTTAGGTAGTCAATCTTTTTTATTACTGGCACGTATGAGATCCTCAGCACACCATTTGAAATGCTTACATCGTATTCTGAGATTGGTTTTGAAAAGGATATAGAAATCGTGTTGTTAGTTTTTGAAAGCGTTAACCCTTCAGGAAGTTTTGCAGTGCTTGTTGCCGGGAAGAATTTGATAGTAAGTGTGTTGTTCGACAATGATGTTGTGAAGAACTCTTTCCTCATCGGAATGGACGATGTTATCCACAACTCGTCTTCTGTGTACGTGACAGAGGTTATGGTAATTGGTTTGTCGTAGTATATGTCGTTTTGCTTTGAGAGATTCAGGAAATTAGCTATGAAATCGGCTTTCACGAGTATTTGGCCGTTCGAGACGGTGTACGCGTTCGGTACGAATTGGTCAAAGTCTACGATAAAATCACCTGAAGAGCCTATAACGAGTCTCTTGCCGTATATGAGATATACTTTATCGTTCTTAACTATGCTGAACCCTATTTCGCGCAGTTGTTGTTCTGTGAAGTATCCGTTAGCAGGTTCTATGATTTTGTCAGAAATTAAAAAAATCTGGGCAACCGACAAGGATGCCATCGCTATCAATATTAAGAAAACAAAGCTGAAGGCTACTTTTTTGTGCACCGCTTACACCCCTTTGCGCTCTTTTCTTCGTCTTTTCTGTGATTATTATAACATCTATAAGGCCGTTATACAACTGAAAAAATAAGAGGGCACATGCTTAGGTTGTGCCCTCGTTTTTTCTCGTAAATTGTTGTTATTTCACAATACCGAGGATTATCGGCTTGTGTTCAGGCTTTTCTGGGCTGAATTTGTAGCTTTCTAAGAGCAATTTTCTCGCGGTTTCTGTGTCGCTTTTTTCTGATACGTACATCTTTGCAATCGGTTCGCCTTTCTTGACGTAATCGCCAAGTTTCTTGATGATTTCTATTCCGACACTGTAGTCTATCGTGTCTTCCTTCGTCTTCCTTCCAGCACCAAGGTAGTTCGATGCAATGCCTATTTTTTCAGTATCTATCG
Source organism: Fervidobacterium gondwanense DSM 13020 (assembly GCF_900143265.1). Classification (NCBI taxonomy): domain Bacteria; kingdom Thermotogati; phylum Thermotogota; class Thermotogae; order Thermotogales; family Fervidobacteriaceae; genus Fervidobacterium; species Fervidobacterium gondwanense. The sequence goes on from NZ_FRDJ01000001.1 coordinate 163,089, forward strand.
CTGTGATGTATCCATCTTCAGGCGCGGTGAATTCGACTATTTTGTCTGTCATCGGGAGTATCTCTTTTGGTTTGTCGACAACTTCAGGATTTCCGCCCTGGTATTTTACGAATTCTCTGAACTTTTCAAATGCTTTTCCGCTTTCAAGTGCATTCTTTGCAAGTTGTACGCACTCTTCGTAAGTGCCTTTTTCTGCAAGGTGGCACATCCACGCAGAGAGCGTGATGCACAGCTGGGTGAAATCTTCTGGTCCGTTGCCTTTCAATGTTTCAATCGCTTCAAGGACTTCGAGTGAATTTCCGACCATCTTTCCAAGTGGCACATCCATGTTGGTGAGAACAGCGACTGCCTTTTTGCCGTGCGATTTGGCTATGCCGACCATCGCTTCGGCAAGCTCTGTTGCCTGTTCGATGGTTTTCATGAATGCACCGCTTCCAACTTTGACATCGAGCACGTAGCCATCTGCACCGCCTGCGAGTTTTTTGCTCATGATGCTCGCAGCGATGAGCGAGACTTCGTCAACTGTTGCTGTTGCGTCTCTGAGAGCGTATATCTTCTTGTCCGCTGGAACCAAGTTCGCAGTTTGTCCTACAACAGCAATGCCTATTTTCCTGACGTTTTCGAAAAATTCTTCTTCTGTTAGCGATGTGCGAAATCCCGGTATCGATTCGAGCTTGTCTATCGTACCGCCAGTGTGCCCAAGTGCACGCCCTGACATCTTTGCAACCGGTACGCCGAGAGATGCGACAATTGGTCCAACGACGAGCGTTGTCTTATCTCCAACACCGCCTGTCGAGTGCTTGTCTATCTTTATGCCAGGGATAGATGAGAGGTCAACTTTGTCTCCAGAATTCGCCATGACTTCTGTGAAGATTGCCCTTTCCTCTGTGTCCATGTGCCTGAAATAGATAGCCATGAGGAACGCGGACATCTGATAATCAGGAATTTCACCTTTGACATAGCCGTTTACCATAAACTCAATTTCTTCTTTCGTGAGTTTTCCGCCATTTCTTTTTTTGAGGATTATATCGTAAGCTCTCATTTTGATACCTCCAAGATTTTATCTACTTTCTGTTATTCTGAAGAGCTTCATTTGATTTTTCTGATTGCTCTTTGAGGTCTTCCGTGTACTTATTGAATATTACCCTAAACGTGGTACCTTCCCCAACTTTACTTTCAAATGTCACCTTTGCATTGTGTTTTTCTGCAATCATCTTTACAATCGACAACCCGAGACCAGTTCCGCCTACCTTTCTGCTGCGCGCTTTGTCAACTCTGTAGAACCTTTCGAAGAGCCTTCGCTGCGCATCTTCAGGTATGCCCGGACCTGTGTCTTTTACTTCGAAGATTATCATGTTTTCTTTTTCATAACATCTTGCAACGACCTTCTTCTCGCCTGCCTCTTTTATAGACGTGTATTTAACAGCGTTGTCGACAAGGTTGAGAGCAAGTTGCACAAGCCTGTCGAGGTCACCGTAGACAGTCTTTGGCTCGTCGCACTCTATTTGAAGCTCTACGCCATAGTCCTCTGCGAGAGGTTCTAAGATGTTGTAAACTCTGTCCATGACGTGACACATTTCAACAGGACCGAATATGAACTTCGCATCGCCGGATTCAAGTTTTTCAAGGTCGAGTAGGTCGTTTATGAGTCTTGTCATCCTTGCAGATTCGCTCTCGATAACAGCAAGAAACTTTCTAACAAGCTCTTTGTTTGAGAGGTCGTCGTCGAGCAACGCTTCAGCATAACCGTGAATTGATGTAAGCGGCGTTCTCAGTTCGTGCGATACATTGGAGATGAATTCTCGTCTAAGCTTGTCGAGTTGTTTTTCTTTCGTTGTGTCGTGCAAGACGATGATGTATCGCTCGCTTTCTTCGTCGAACTTAATCGGGACGATTTTTGCATCGTAATGACGTGTCTCAGCATCGACGTTCAGCGCAACGTCACCGCTCTGCAGCTCGCCAGTTTGGAGAGCCTTTTCAAACATCTCGAGAAGGACATAATTCTCTATGATTTCGAAGACTTTCCTTCCCTCAACGCCGGGGCGCGTGATGTCTCTACCGGCTATGTTTGCAAATGTTATCGTTCCATCACCACGAGCGATGATTATTGGGTCTGTTATGTTGTTGAGTATCGTAAAGACATTTTTCCTCTCGCGCTCGCTGTCGGCTATCTTTTTCTCGAGCTCTTCGAGGCGCTTCCTTAATCGCTCATAGATATATAGGGGAGGAGTGCCAGCCTCCTCTCCTATACTTATCGCTATCTTGTCGAAGTATTTGGAATATACTCTTTTCTTACGCTGCTCGTTAATAAACAGCACTAAGAAAACAAGTGCAAGTAGTATAGACGCAATTAAAAGTGCCATCTATAAATTATTCTTCCTTTCCTGGGTCTCTGAATTTGTAACCTTTTCCTCTAACCGTGACAACGTATCTTGGATTTGATGGGTCATCTTCTATCTTCGTTCTGAGCCTTCTGATGTGCACGTCTACAGTCCTTGTGTCACCAAAGTAGTCGTAACCCCAGAGTTTGTCAAGCAGAACGTCTCTTGAGAAGACTTTACCTTCGTTTTCGGCGAGGAACCTTAGAAGGTCGAATTCAAGCGGCGTGAGAGATACTTTCTTGCCCTTGACGCGAACTTCGTACTTGTCGATATCGATTTCCAAGTCTTTTGCAACTATCTTCTTCGGTTTTTCTTCTTTGACAACTGTTCCGAGCTGTATTCTTCTGAATACTGCCCTTATTCTTGCGAGGAGTTCCCTTATGCTGAACGGCTTGACGATGTAGTCGTCAGCTCCGAGTTCTAATCCGAGCACTTTGTCAAATTCTTCTCCCTTTGCGCTGAGGAATATTACGGGAGTAAGTTTGTGCTTGTCGCTTGCGCGGATGTTTCTTACAAATTCAAAACCATCCATATTTGGGAGCATGATGTCTACGATGAACATGTCCACGTCTTTTTCTTTAAGCTCTTGGAGTGCTTTTTCCGCGTCTTCAACGGGTACGACTTCGTATCCTTCTTTTTGAAGAGTAAAGCTGACCAGTTCGAGTATCTCGGGTTGGTCGTCAATTACCATAATCGTCTTTTTTGCCATCCTTGTTCCCTCCTTAAATTGATGTTGAATTTCTTTAAAATTATACCACAAAAGTTTACCATTTGTAAAGTGTTTTTTCGAAAGGATTGAAAGTGGCTTAAATGTTACAATGTTACGAAAACAGATAAAAAACCGGGTAGTTTCACACCACCCGGTTGTTATCTAGATATTATTTTGTATTTCTTCAGAAATTATAGCTGACTTGTGCGGAGAGGAAGTATTTTTCAAAGTCGATTGTCTTGTACAAGAGCGTAATGTTTTTCCAATTCGCTTTCACGCTGAAAATGTTGTAAGTTCTTTCCCCAGCTTTTTCAGGAGTGGTTGCACCCGATTCTGAAACATTCCCAGCCCAGCTGTCCCAGAACCATTTCCATCTAATCGTACCGTTGTCGTCAACAAGGCCTTTTGTAAGCATGTTATACACAACTTCAAAGCTTAAATCCTGGATTTTTCCATTAAGCCCTGCGGAGAACATCTTCGCATCAGGTCCGTAGGTGAAACCGAGTGGGTAATCGAACATGAACCTGCCACCGAGATTGTTTTCAAGATCGAAGTGTCTTACGTTGATTCTGAGGTATGGCAAATAGTTCGTTACGTACATCCACTCTCCTATTTCATCGTACTCAGCCCAAATGGAAAATTCACCGAAATCGTATTGAGCACCTATGTTGTAAGATGAAGCACCGGGTTTGTAACCGGAGCCAGTTTCGGTAGGACCCACGACGTCATCTAAAACGTATTCTCCGTAAATTTTCAGTGAGTTCCACAAAATCGAAAAGTCCAAGCTCCCTGTCACGTTCCTGTAACCTTCGCCGTATGTGTTGTGGAAGATAAGTATTGGATTTATATCTATCAGATCAAGATGCTTTCCACCTACAACGTTTAGTTCACCCAGACCAAATCGTGTTTTCACATCTCCAACATTGCCGTAAAAATCAAACCTGTGTGCGATTATGTACTTCGACGGTTCGTAGAAATATCTTCCAGATGTGTGCTGGTCTGAGTAGTTCCTCTGAATATCATATTCTTGGTTCGAAAGGAGCGGATAAGAGGCTATAGCGTGGAACGTATAAATCATCGTTGGGAATTTGATCGTGAATGTCAAGTTGTCCTGATATGTCGTCGGTGAGATGTGGACAGGATATTTCGCATCTCCCCATTTGAGCGGGAATCTTCCGATTGAAAGGTAGAGATTATCGTTCGAGTAATAAATGTAACCCATTCGTGGAAAGTTCAGATCAACCGAGAGCTTTGAGATGTCGAGTGGATTTAGTGGATTGAACGGTACATTTGTGTGGTCTGATAGGGTAACGAGCTTGTTTGTGTATTCCTTTTCGAACGGCAGTTCGAGATACAGTGCGAAATCTCCAACTTTGTAGTCCAAAATTATGTTTATGAACGGTGGAATATCTTCTGATAAGTAGAACACGTTCTCAGCTGGATTGGCAGGAACACCCCACCAACCAGAGTACTTTGTCACAATCGAGCTCGACCAGTCGGCTGTGTAGAGTGCGAAGTTGATTTCAGTCTTTACGATTTCTTTTGTGCTTTGTTGGTTATCTAGATTTAGCCAATTGGCAGGAACAGGAAGTGAGCCGTAAGATGTTCCAATATTAGTATCGTAGATTAGATTTGCAAGAGATGTTTGAAAGAACAATAAAATTAACAAAAAAGCTGTGCACTTTTTAGTGCACAGTTTTATTCTTTGATTTGTCATTTTACAATCTTCTAAATGCATCGAGAACCGCCTCCGCAACTGCGCGTTCGTAATTTCCTTCAATTACAGCTGTACCTATAATGCCTTCTTCAATGTTGTTGTACTGTTTAGTGATGTGGACAAGTATGTATTTTTTGCCAACGAAGTACACTTCGGCGACATCGTCAAACGAGAGTGCAAAGTCATGGATTTCAGAAAGCGCATTTAAGACAGCATTGCCTATAATCCTCGGGATGTTGCGAGATGTCTTTGGACCTGAGAATTCGCCGTAGAATTCTTCTTCGCCATGTTCTATGGTCACGTTTACCCGTATGTTTCGCTCGTCTATGTTTTCTATTTTTAAGTTTGCTATCTGGTACGGTAGGATTTTTTGGGTCTTGACATCTGCTTCAACTTGTGCGATCGATATGATCTTTCTATCAAGTCTTATGCCCGTACTTGCAAGGACAACTGTCTCAATGTCTCTGACGAGCTGTTTGGGACTCTTGTCGCTTGTTGTGATGACGTGAATTTCATGGAGTGTCGAGTTGTCTCCCACAACTTTGACAGCCTTCACGCCAGGCACTTTCGATATCAGCTCTTCTACTTTTATGGCATCTAAGGTAGGCATACAATCCCCCCATTTTCACCCTTTACCATGTTAATTATACCACAATTTCCTTAGTGCAATACTAATGGTATAATTTTATGAAAATGATTGAAAAATATTTCAGGGAGGTAGTCGTATGGGGAAACTAATCCACGGGACAGCTTACAGCGGAATGCTAAGGTTTTCATTGATAGATTCTAAGGATATTGTCCAAACGTCTAAAGAGAAGCACGGCCTTTCCTATCTGCCGACCGTTGTTCTCGGACGGTTCATAACAGCATCAGGTCTGGTCGTGCCTTGGCTCGGTGAACGCGAGTCGATTACTTTTGTGTTGTCAGGAGATGGACCTGCGGGCAATGTTGTCGCACAATCGAATGCCGCAGGTCATGTGAGAGGATATATATCAAACACGAATTTTGAGTTGCAGCCGAATGAGATTGGTAAGTTCGATGTTAGACAAGCTGTTGGAAATGGCGAATTAACAGTTGTGCGAGATGTTGGGTTGAAGACACCGTACGTTTCAAAAGTACCAATAATCTCTGGCGAGATCGCAGAGGATGTGGCGTATTACTATACAAAATCTGAACAGATCCCTTCAGCATTTGCACTCGGTGTGCTGATGGACGCTTCCGGTGTCGTTCACGCAGGTGGGCTCGCGATACAGATATTGGACAGAAATCTACCGGAAGATGTAATTTCAGGTATAGAGAAAAGGTTGAATGGGTTTTCAATCAGTCATGAGCTTGAAAAGGCGAGTTTGGAAGATATAGCGAGATATGTTATAGGCGACGAAGGGCTACTCTTCGAAGAGAAAAACGTTGTGTTTAAGTGCTCGTGCAGTAGGGAGAAGGCCTACGAAGCGCTCAAGTTATTCGAGTTAGGTGATTTGTATGAGTTGTTAGCCGAAGGTAGAGCAGAGATCACGTGTAAGTGGTGCTCTGAAAGGTACGAGTTTGGATCAGATGACATTAAGGATGCAATCGAGCTGAAAAAATCAATATCAAAACAGGAGTGATTTTATTAGTTCAAGCGCTGAGTGCTCTTCTCCCTGGGTCCAAAGCTCCATCGCTCGATTGACCATTTCTTCTATTTCTGCATCTTTCACTTTCAGGTTATTGTATCTCACCCTCGAAATCTTTGGGTGATGTGTAGGTTCCGGAGTTTCATAGTCGTAAAATAGTTCTTCTTCAAGCTTTTCACCGGGCACGGCTCCTGTGTAGGTAATTTGTATGTCCGGCTTGCCCATGAGTTTTGCGAGGGTTTTCGCGACGTTCTCCACTGGTATTTGTTCTCCCATGTCGAGTACGTAGAGTTCTTTTTTATTCGCGTATGCCCCCGCCTGGATGACGAGTGAGACCGCTTCCGGAATACTCATCCAGTAGCGTTTCATCTTTGGATCAGTGATCGTGATAGGCCCACCTTTTTCGATCTGTTTTTTGAATTTCCAAAGGACACTGCCGCGACTACCAATCACGTTACCAAATCTGACAATTGAAAATCGTGTTGGACAGTCATTACTGATTGATAGAAGGTAGAGCTCTGCAATTCTCTTGCTCAAGCCCATATAGGATGTTGGGTTGACAGCTTTGTCAGTTGATATGAACACTAGTCGCTCTACACCGTATTTGCAAGAGAGCTTGGCTAGATTTATAGTTCCGATTACGTTCACTCTAAGCGCTTCATAGAGGTTATTTTGCATGAAGAAGACGTGCTTGTGCGCGGCGGCATGGAAGATTATTTCCGGATGGTTGGTTGATATAATGTGCTCGACGAATTTCGAGTCGGTCACATCTGCGATTATCGGGATGATTTCTACATTTTGGTTTCTTTCCCTCAGTTCGTTGTATATTTCATATATGCTGTTTTCGCCCCTGCCAAGTATGAGTAGTCTTTTCGGTGCAAAGTTTATAACTTGCCTTGCAATTTCTGAACCGATGCTCCCGCCTGCGCCGGTTATAAGCACAACTTTTCCGGAGATGTAGTCGCTTATCGATGACAAGTCAACTTTCACAGGCTCTCTACCGATGATGTCTTGTATCGATAGTTCTCTCAAATCTTCTATCGTTGGTTCTCTTGTCAAAAATTCCGAGATCGAAGGGAATGTCTTGACCTTCACCCTGCTCGTATCTACTTTTTCAGAGATCCGCGCAAGGACTTCTTTTGAAGCGGAAGGAATAGCTATCAGTATTTCATCAAGTTCAAGTTCAGCAATGTATTTGTCGAGCTCATCTATTCTACCGACAACTTGCACGTTCGCTATGGTCTTGTTTATCTTAGCTGGGTCATCGTCGAAGAACACAACAACGTTGCCGTAATTCGTTCTTTTGATTTCGTTGAGTAAAATAACTCCAGCATCGCCGGCTCCGACGATTCCTATTCTTTTGCCTGAAGATTTTCTGATGCTTAAAAGGTATTGGTACATCGTTCTTGCACTGAAGAGTAAAAAGTAACTACCGAGGAACGTGAGCATTCCAACAGACCTCGGCAGTACTGCGATTCTTGTAAAATGCAAAAACAGTATCGTCGATGCGTAGCCTATGAATAAGCCACGAAGAAGTTTAAGAAATTCGATAGGCTGTGCGTAGCGCCAAACAATTTTGTATGTGCCGTTTAGTAGGTTCGCCACGGCTGTTATGCCAATTAGCACAAAAACACCGGCTGCGTATTTTCGCATCTCTTGAAAATCCCATCCGAACCTCACAAAGAGGGCGGTAACACCAGAAAGGATTAAGAGAAGAGTGTCTATCAGAAAGAGCCAGGAATTTCTTCCTAAAGTGAGTTTATATTTCAAATCTCTGGGACACCTCCGGGGACGTATCTTAGTTTACCTCCGATTTTGCTGAATTTTTCAACAACATGCTCGTATCCTCTGAATATGTGTTCTACTTGTGTTACCTCTGTTGTCCCCTCTGCTGCCAAGCCTGCAATGACAAGGGCGGCAGTTGCCCTTAAGTCAGTACCCATTACTGTTGTGCCTTCGAGCTTCTCAACACCGTTAATGAATACCGTGTTCTCCATTATCTTCATGTCAGCACCCATTCTAACAAGTTCCCCAACATGCGCGAAGCGAGTTTTGAATACGTTCTCCGTAACTGTGCTCGTACCTTGTGCCAAAGCAAGATAAACAATTATCTGTGGCTGTAAATCTGTTGGGAAGCCGGGATAAGGCAGGACGTTTATGTCGCACGATTTCCATCTGTGCCAGGATTTCAGCTCTACAAAATTTGAGCCCTTCTTAACAATAGCACCCGTTCGTTCAAGTACGAACCAGAGTGCGTCGAGGTGTGATGGTTCAACGTCTGTTATCACACCTTCGCCACCTGTCGCAAGGAAGGCGATAGCGTACGTTCCCGCTTCTATCCTATCTGGAATCACTGTGTGCTCACATCCGTGGAGTTTGCGAACACCTTCCACAACTATCCTGCTCGTGCCTGCACCAGTTACCTTCGCACCCATTTTATTTAATAAATCTTGCAGATCGTTTATTTCGGGTTCCATTGCAGCGTTCTCGATTATCGTAATTCCAGGCAGTAGTGCAGCTGTGCTCATCACGTGTTCTGTTGCCCCTACGCTCGGGAATGGTAGATAAACGGTCACTTCCTCAGGTTTTGTTCCTCGTTTTGCCAATATTTCGCCATGATCGTACGTTACGTCGAACCCAATTCGTTTTAGACCCTCGATGTGGAAATCTACCGGGCGAACACCAATCGCACAACCACCGGGAAGCGGTGTGCTTGCTTCACCCATCATTACAGCGATTGGACCAAGCACGTTAAAAGATGCGCGCATCTTGCGCACAAGGTCATATGAAACGTGGGTGTGCAGTATAGGACCTGAGATTCTGATAGTGTTAGTATCCTTTTCAAAGATTACTTTTTTGCCAACCGTTCTGAGTATATCTACCATCGTCTCTATGTCAGCAAGGACTGGAACTTTATGGAGAACTACTTCTTCTTCCGTCAATAACGTGGCAGCCAAAAGTGGCAATGCGGAATTCTTAGCCCCAGATATCTTAACTTCACCACTAAGAACGGATTTTTCGGTGATTATCGAACCCATCGTCTTTTTTTCTCCTCTCCGAAAATCTATTCAACTGTTCTGACCAGTTCTTCAAGATTAGTCGAGTCGTCTGGATAGCTTGCAAATTTTATTGTTACATCGATATTATGTAGCGCCATAGCGTTTTCGATTCTTTCTCTAACCTTTTCAGCTTGTTCTTTTGTTATTTCTGTGAGCAATACCATGAACTGGTTTTCCGCGTACCTTCCAACGCTGTCAAGTGGCACCCTGACAAGCTCCTTGAGTAATTTCCCTATTCTCAAGAGAGTGTGTTCTTTCTCCATCTGGTCCATTTTCTCAAAGTTGTTGATGGTTATCGTCACGAGGGCATATCCGAAGTTCTCTTCAAATGCTTTCTGGTGATAATACGAGATGAGTTTTAAAAGGTGCTCCTGCGAGTACACCCTTGTAAGTGGGTCTATCATTCGTTTTGTTCCGACGTCTTTAATGAAATCGTCGAAAACTTCGAACTGTTTTTTCATAATCGAGGAATACTCATTCAAAAGTATCTCAAGTTCTGACTCCCGCATTTTTAATCTCGTCACTTCATCTTCGAGCTCCATGACTTTTCTGAGAAGTTCTTCTCTGCTTAATTCTTCGTAACCCATCTTCAGTCCCCCTCACTTTTGAGGATTTTCCTCACTACCTGTGTAATCTTCCAGCAAGATTACTTTACTTCTTATTTTTGGTATATTTATTAAAAATTCGCCCTCCTTGAATACACCTAAGTTGATCCCACGTTCTTTGAGCAACTTTCCGTATGGCATATATTCGGAAAGATAAACCATGCCTGAAAGTTTATCGACATCGATTGTTGGGTCTGGTATCGTTATTCTGTATTTCTTGTAATACCCAACTACGCTGAGGTCCGTCGCTGATATTGTGACAGGGAACTCGCTCTCCCACCATTTCGTCACATACCCAACTTGTCCCGTCTTTTCAACAAAGCCTATCAACTTGCCTTCCTCGTTGATTATTATACCTCTTTTTTTCAAATTGCGAACGTACAGCCCTCTGAGTTCCACGCTTAACACATCTAATAACTCTGGCTTTTTATTTTCAAATATCGTTATGTATTGAACTGTTACGTTTTTTTCAAAATAGTTTTCGAGACTTGTCTTCGCGATATAAAGCGGATATGCTGCATTTGAAAATACTGAATGTAGCAATTTTGCTATTCCGTTGTCTGTAAAAACATCAAGAAAGAATATTGTAAGAATAATTATGAACGTTAACGTCAGTTGATTAATCTTCATTCTGCAGTTTTCAACCTCGCCAGTATGTCGATTTTGTCAAGCACCATTCCGGCACCTTTCGCAACGCACGTCATCGGGTCTTCAGCCTGGTAAACTTTGATTCCTGTTTCTTTGGACAACAGATCTGTTATGCCTCTTAAAAGTGAGCCACCACCAGCTACAACGATTCCTCTTTCCGTTATGTCCGCAACGAGTTCTGGAGGCGTATTTTCAAGCGTAACTTTCGCAGTCTCAACTATCTGCATCGCTGTCGGTCTTATCGCTTCACGTATTTCACCACCAGTGAGTATGAGGCGCTTTGGAAGTCCACTTGAAAGTTCTATTCCAACAACTTCCGTTTGGAGTTCATCAAATTCTTTTAGTGGATAGACATTACCTATTTCTATCTTAACGCGCTCTGCTGTCCTCACTCCAATCGAAACTCTGTATATCTCCCTGACGTACTGTATTATCGCTTCGTCGAATTCGTCGCCCGCAATCCTTGTTGAGGTTGACGTGACTATTGAGCCGAGCGATATGACGGCTGCTTCTGTTGTTCCACCACCTATGTCTATAACCATGTTTCCCTGAGGTTCTTCAACCGGTAAACCCGCACCAAGTGCTGTTGCCATCGGCTCTTCTATCAAAAACACCTTCTTCGCGCCGGCTTCTTTTCCAGCAGTAAGCAATGCTCTGCTTTCAACTTCCGTAACGCCGACTGGAACGCCGATGACTACCCTTGGTCTGAAGAAAGAGAATTTTTCCTGTGCTTTGTTTATGAAGTACGTAAGCATCGCAAGTGCAACGTCGTAATCTGCGATAACTCCGTCTTTTAACGGCCTTATCGCTTGTATGTAACTCGGCGTTTTTCCAAGCATCTTCTTAGCTTCGACGCCAACTTTTATTATCTCATTCGTTTCTACGTTGATCGATATGACGGAAGGTTCGTTTATTACAATCCCCTTCCCCCTTACGTACACGAGCGTGTTCGCCGTGCCAAGGTCTATTCCGAGATCAGACCTGCCAAACATCATTGCACTTCCCTTCTGATTATTTTTTCAAACAATTCAAGTGCTTCAGGTATCTTTTCCTGCAACTTTCCGCCTGCTTGTGCAAATGTTGGACTTCCACCACCACCGCCGCCAAGGACCTTTGCAACAGCTTTGGCTATGTTACCTGCGTTGTATGTGCTTGTCAGTTCTTTTGGTACTTTGATTGTGAAGACGATTTTTCCTTCAAGTTTGGATATGAGCAGGACGATACCCTTTATCCTTTCAGAGACATCGTCAGTCAGGTCTTTCAGCACTTCAGGCTCGACGGAATCAAAGACAAACGATAGGTAATTGATTCCTTCGAAGCTCTTTGAACTGCTGGCTATCGTTTCCGGGTTTATGAGCTTTATTTTGAGGCTTGCAAGTTCCTTTTCGAGAGCTTTCTTTTCTTCTATTATCTTTTCGACTTTTACACTTATTTCGCTCATCGGCACTTCAAGGCGTTCTTTCAAGCTTTCCAAAATCGATTCGCGATTTCTCAAGTATTCGAGCGAGTTCATTCCAGTTATCGCTTCTATTCTCCTCACACCGGCACTAACCGCACTTTCGGAAATTATTTTGAAAAGTCCAATCTCTCCCGTGTTTCTAACGTGCGTACCTCCGCAGAGCTCTTCGCTGAAGTCTGCCACTTTTACGACCCTGACGAAATCTCCGTATTTTTCTTCGAAGAGAGCCATCGCACCTTCTTTAACCGCTTCGTCGTAGCTCTTCACTTCAGTGACAACCGGAATGGCTTGCAGAATTACTTCGTTTACCATATCTTCTATTTGTTTGATTTCTTCTTTTGTCAGTGCCTGGTAGTGAGTAAAGTCGAATCTCAATCTTTCCGGTTCAACAAGAGAACCTGCTTGGCGCACGTGTGTTCCCAATACCTTCCTAAGTGCTGCGTGCAACAAGTGGGTTGCAGTGTGGTTTCGCATTGTCCATCTTCTTTTTTCATCAACAGCGGAAAGTATCTTTTCTCCTACCTTTATCTTACCATACAGTTTACCTTTGTGGACAATTATACCCTCAACTGGATTGTACACGTATTCAACTTCAAATCTTCCGTTTGACCAATTTATAGTGCCCCTGTCTGCAACTTGTCCACCTTTTTCTGCGTAGAATGGTGTTATGTCAAGAACTAACTCACATTCCATGCCTTCTGTTTCGAGTTCTTCGACAAATTCGTTGTCCTTCTTGATCTTCAGGACAGTGCTTTCAGACTCCATCGTGTCGTATCCGACGAATACTGTTTCTAAATCAAGCGTTTCGTACCCCGTTTTTTGAGCAAATTCCACTTCGCCCTGGGCTTTTCTTGACCTTTCGCGTTGCTGCTGTAAGTATTTCTCAAACCCTGCCTCGTCGAGCTCGTAGTTGTTCTCCTGTGCGATGTCTCTGAGTATATCTATTGGAAAGCCGTATGTGTCGTAGAGCTTAAACGCGTCCTCAGCTGAAATCTTTCCGCTTGCAGAGACTATTTTCTGCACTAATTCAAGACCTCTCGAAAGGTTTGTAATGAACTTCTGCTCTTCCGCCTTAATGATCGTTTCTACAAAGCTCTGCTTCTCAACAATCTCAGGATAGACGTGCCCCATCTTTTTCACTACGCTGTCGACTATTTTGTAAAGGAATGGCTCTTTTGCACCGAGAAGTGCGCCGTGCCTGAGCGCTCTTCTAAGCACCCTTCTAAGTACGTAACCTCTTCCTTCGTTTGAAGGAAGCACTCCGTCTCCTATCATGAACGTGACTGCTCTGACATGGTCGGCGATAACCCTTATCGATACGTCTTTTTTCGGATCTTCTTTGTATTTTACGTTTAGCACGTTTTGGATGGTGTCAATTATAGGCTTGAAGAGGTCAGTATCGAAGTTCCACAGTACGCCCTGCATCATTGCGCTGATACGTTCAAGTCCAGCGCCGGTGTCTATGTTCTTTCTAGGTAGCGGATGTAATTTGCCCTCTTCGTCTTGGTAAAATTCGGTAAAGACGAGGTTCCAAATTTCAATGAATCTGCCATCGGTGTTTCCCGGATTCGGTGTTCCGCCATCTTTCACGGGAACTTCTATACCTGTGTCATAGTGTATCTCAGAGCAAGGACCACAAGGACCGGTTGGACCAGCAGGTCCCCAGAAGTTGTCTTCTTTACCCATCCTAATTATTTTGTATTCCGGCACACCTATGCTCTTCCAGATTTCGAACGATTCGTCATCGTATTCGTATATGGTAACCCACAATTTTTCTTCCGGCATTTCAAGGACTTTAGTGACGAATTCCCAAGCCCATGCGATAGCTTCTTTTTTGAAGTAATCACCAAATGAGAAGTTTCCAAGCATCTCAAAGAACGTGTGGTGCCTCGGTGTGCGCCCAACGTTCTCTATGTCGTTAGTCCTAACACATTTCTGGCATGTTGTGACTCTCGGATATATCGGGTCGACTTTTCCCCAAAATATAGGTTTGAACGGTACCATACCTGCAACTGTGAACATGAGCTGCGGGTCGTCTGGAATGAGCGAAGCACTCGGGAGTCTCTTATGGCCTTTGGTTTCAAAAAATTTCAGATACGCTTCTCTAATCTCATCGCTAGTCATGTATTTCACAAAACTACACCTCCGCAATTATCTTGTATTATCATTTTCACTCGTCTTAGATTTTAGTAAAAAAACTTAAATAAGATATAGAGAATTGGTGTCATGAAGAGTAATCCATCGATTCTGTCGAGCATTCCGCCGTGTCCTGGCATCAGGTTGCCCATGTGCTTGACATTGTAGTGGCGTTTTATGGACGATTCGAATATGTCACCAAATGTATCCATAATGCCCGTTGTGATTGCAATTACGACAGCAAAAATCGGAGTTATGTGCATGTTCGATTTGAAGAGGCTGTTAGCAACGAATTGGTAAATCAGTATGTAAACAAACGTTCCGAAGATTCCTCCGTAGAATCCTTCCCAGCTTTTGTTTGGGCTATAGTAACTTCCGAATTTGTGCTTTCCCATAGTCATGCCAAACGCGTAAGCAAAACTATCGTATGTCCAAGAAAGCGTTAGCGTAAGCAGTGCTATAGCAGCTCCATATACATCGTACAGCGGGATAAAAAACGAAAGCAAAAAGCTTATGTATACAAGCGCCACTGAGTAAGCAAAATAAACTTCGGTTATTATCTCCCTATCTCTAACTTTGCTGAGTGCAACGATTATTCCTACCATGAATATAACGGAAAGTAATTCCATCGGGTATTTTCTAAAAGCTACGCCGTAGAGTATAGGATACGTTGTAACGATAGCAGAGTACGTTATCGCGAGCCAGCTGTTTATTCTTTTGATAGTCGTAAAAAAGAATTCACTCGAGCTTATTAAGACAATCGCAGCGACGAGTCCAACTAAGCTCTGGTACGAGACAAAGCAAAATACGACAAACGGTGCAACTATTAGAGCACTTATAATTCTTTGAATAGTCTCTTTCTTTAAAGAGCTGTTTTTCTTGCTCTCCACTTTACCCATTCCCCCTGATACCCCCAAATCTGCGTTCGCGCTTTCTGTAGGATTCTATGGCCCTGTCAAGCTCTTCTTCGCTAAATTCAGGCCAAAGCAAATTGGAAAAGTATAGCTCACTGTAGGCAATCTGCCAGATTAAGAAGTTGCTTATCCTCATTTCACCCGAAGTGCGCACAACAAGGTCCGGGTCTGGAACATCCGGTGCGTAGAGGTAGTTTTTGAAATTTTCTTCGCTGATTTCAGCTTTTTCTTCGAATATCTTTTTCACAGCATCGACTATCTCAGTCCTGCCGCCGTAGTTCAACGCCATGATTACTTGTATTTTTGTGTTATCTTTTGTCTTTTCTTCATACTCAATGCACTTTTCTCTAACGATGTCCGGAAGTCCGTCGAGCCGTCCAATGAATCTGAGCCTCACGTTTTCTTTCGACATGCGCTCGTAAAACTCACCTATTTTTTCAACAAGAAGTCCTAAGATGAATTCAACTTCTTTCGGCGGGCGTTTCCAATTCTCCGTTGAAAATGCATAAAACGTGGTGTATTTTACACCACGTGCTGCACACCATCTAACAACTTCTTCTATTTTGTAAGCTCCCACGTAATGGCCGTAGGTTCTCGGTTTGCCCTGTTTCTGCGCCCAACGGCCATTACCGTCCATTATGAACGCTATATGGGTTAATGGCTTGTCCATCAGAATTCCATAATCTCCTTTTCTTTCTTTTCAAAGAGTTTATCGAGCTCGGCTATGTATCTATCAGTCAAATTCTGAATCTCTTTTTCTAATCTTTTTTCATCATCTTCCGATATCTTTCCATCCTTTTTGTCGTCTTTCACATCTTTTAGTACATCACGTCTTATGTTCCTTATCGCTATCTTGCCCTCTTCTACTATTTCTTTTGCCTTCTTTACCCACTTTTGTCTCTGTTCGGTTGTTGGTGTTGGGAAGTTGATTCTCACAACCGTTCCATCGTTTACAGGTGTCAATCCGAGGTCGCTTGCAAGTATCGCTTTTTCAATGGCAGACAACAGGTTTCTCTCCCAAGGTTTAACTATGAGTTGGCGTTCTTCTGCCGTTACTTGGGCAACCTGGAGAACAGGCGTTGGTACTCCGTAGTAGTCTATTTTTATTTCTTCAAGAACTGCAGGCGTTGCCCTTCCAGTTCTTAAATGCTTTAGCTCTTCTGCGATTTTTTCGACGGATTTTTTCATCTTCTCTTCAGTTGACTTTATGTAGCTATTTACCATCTCCCACACCTCCATCGTTTTTGCAATTTTTATGATATCTTATCCACATTGCTCACGCAGATCGCAGTTATTCCTTTCATCTGCGATTCAGGGTATACGTCGTTTCCGCTCTTGAACTTCACAGACACAGGACATCGGAGTATATCTTCAAGTTTTTGAGATATATCCTTTCTGTAGTTTTTCAGTCTTATCGGTGAAATTATAACACAATCCACTGAAGATGGAAAGAATCCGCTTTTGTTAATCGTTCTTACAACTATATCGAGCATCTCTATACTGCTGCGTCCCCTGTTCTCGTCATTTTCTGGGAATATAGACCCGATGTCGCTTTTCAGCGTTACTCCAACAAGACTGTCTATTATGGCGTGAGAGAGAACATCGGCATCGGAATGCCCTTGGAGTCCCAAGTTCGAGTCTATTTCAACACCGCCGATGATGAGTTTCCTCCCCTCAACGAGTGGATGTGTGTCCCAGCCGATTCCACCCATATTTTCGTAGTCACAGAATTTTGAAAATCGCCTCAGTTTCGGGTGCACCGGTCTTTCTTCTGTAAAATTAAAACGAGCGAAGATATCGCTATCCAACGCATCGACTATTATTTTTCTGTAACGGCTTGATTTAATGTACTTATAAAGTAGCCACTCTTTTAATTCCCCCGCTAACGAAACTATGTACAGATCATCTATAGCAAAATCCATCAGCAGTCTTTGGATGATGTAGATCATCTTCGATCCAACTGGAACAATTTTGAAACCAAGAACGTTAAACCAGCGCTGGTATCCGTGTCGAAATTCAGCTTTTGTGGCATATAGAAGAACCCCTTTGACGTCACCATCACTCTCCAACACGATGCAGTTGCGCTTAATAAAAGGTGGTACATCCATGTCAAATGCCTTCTTTATATATTTCTGAGCATTCGAACCAAAAAGTTCATCGTAGAATTCTTTCTTTTCTTCGTAGACGAGGCTTACAACTTGTTTTATGTTATTTTCATTCAGCTGTGTTTTCCTCAATGTCTTCCACCCCGTAGTTCAAGTTATTTTTGCGCTGAACTTTATTTCATAAACAAGTATATGATTATCAGCAGTGCTCCAGTAACGAGGAGTGTGGTCATGAAAGATATTAGAAGCTCCGAACCGGTTGTTGGTGGTATCTCAACTTTTATAGACCTTGGAACCTTTTCAATATGCTCTTTTTGTTCAGTCTGCTGCCTTCTCTTTTTGATAAAATAAGTTTCATCACTGAGAATCTTAAGTGCTGGACTGATAAGAGCTTTAGCAATTAATCCTTCTGAAAGTTCCACTTTTACTAAGTAAAGGCTCCCGCCGCCTACTCTCACAAGTTCTTTGCTAAGAAGCGTTGCTTCAATTGAAAATTTGTCAGAATCGAAGTTTGGATAGAGCTCCCTCAGCTTTTTTTCGTATTTTCCGGGGTTTAAAATGACGACAGGAATTTTATCACCTATGTCAAACTGGACAATTGAAGTTCCGTTAATTGGGTCTATTACGGGAAATGCTTCTGGCAGATCCACTACATCCGCTCTTGTGTAAACCTTTACAACATTTTCATCAGAAAAATCTTCCTGCATGCTGAGAAACGTGTATGCAGAATATTCTTCAAGAAACATACCTTGAGCCCGTACGTCAACTTCCATCTTCGGGCTCCATTCTTCGAGCAGATCAGATATTATGACCTTCATAACTTCTGTATCCGACTCCTTCACGGCAGTCGAGAACTCAATACCAAGTGGAATTTTCCCCCTCCTGTTCAGCATGTTGTTAAGGTACGCTAAGAATGCGATAGTTACATCGTGCCCACCCGGTATTGCTTTTATCTCTTGTTTGGCTTTTTCGAGCTTTTCCTTAAATTCTCTAAGGTCTTCATTCAGTGTGATGCTGTCGATTATATTTGAATAACGCAAAGGAACAACCAAGAAATCAAAATCGGGTGCGCTGTTCGTTTTTCCAAAAAAATATCCAACTATGTCTTCTGCTGTTCCTTTACTTCGAGCACGAACTTTTATAAAATAAAGATCCACCTACTATTCCTCCCAGCAAGATTGCAAAGTATATTAAACATATCAAAGAAATTAAATGTAGTATCCGCCACTCTCTATCTGCGTTCCTTTCGGTACTATCCGGTCGTTGCCAATCACAACGTTCTTACCGAAGACACATTCTTCCTCCACAACGGTGTCCATTCCGATAACTGTTATGTGTGAATCGTAGACCTTTTTGTCGTATTTGCTCTCGGCAAATTCACCTATGCCTATCTTGCAACCGTTTTTGATTATGGTATTTTCCGCCACAATCGCATCTTCAATGTACACGTTATCTCCAATCTCAACTTTTGCCATTATGACGCTGTTTTTAATGACGCTGCCTTTGCCAAGTTTTACACCCTGAGCTATAACGCTATTTTCAATAGTTCCGTAGATTTCACAACCCTCGCTCACTATTGAATTCCTTACTTCGCCTTCAGGAGCTATGTATGCCGGTTGCATTTCTTCAGACCTTGTGTAGATGCGCCAATTCGGATCATGGATGTTAAACGGAGGAATGGGCCTCACGAGTTCAAGATTCGTTTCCCAATACGATCTTATAGTTCCTACATCTTGCCAATACCCTTCGAATGGGAATGCATACACACGGTCTGTTGTGAGGATATTCGGTATTATGTTTTTTCCAAAATCATGGTCGCTCGATTCGTTTTTCGCATCTTCGATGAGCACATCTTTTATGAATTTCCAATTGAAGACGTAGATACCAAGAGAAGCTAAGTTCGATTTCGGTTCTTTCGGCTTTTCTTGGAATTCAACGATCTTGTTGTCGATGTCCGTTATCATTATCCCGAATCTGTGGGCTTCGCTGAGCGGCACTTCCATACAGGCTATCGTCGCCAGTGCATTCTTCGATATGTGGTAGTAAACAAATTCGCTGTAGTCCATCGAGTATATGTGGTCACCAGAAAGAACGACAATGTATTCTGGTTCGTATTCGTCTATGAATTCGATGTTTTGGTAAACCGCATCGGCTGTTCCTTTGTACCATACGCTCTCAGTAAGCGTAGAATATGGCTGGAGTATCGTAACTCCTCCACCCTTTCTATCTAAATCCCACGGTTTGCCGATACCTATGTGTTTGTTGAGCAAGTGTGGTCTGTACTGTGTAAGCACACCTATTCTGTATATTCCTGAGTTGACGCAGTTGCTCATGGTAAAATCTATTATCCTGTATTTTCCACCAAATTGAACGGCGGGTTTGGGTATTTTTTCCGTCAGTACTCCGAGCCTCGTTCCTTGACCACCTGCGAGTATCAAACCAAGCACGTTCTGCATCCCCTTCACCCCCCGCTATATAACCATCCATTTTTCTAAGACCACAGGCTCAAAATCGCCGATCAGCATCTGCTCTGCGCGAACTACGCAGTTCTTGTCTATTATTGCATTTCTCACTATAGCCCCTTCTTCAATAACGCTATCTTGCATAATTATCGAGTTCTCAACTCGAGCACCTGCGCGTACTACAACTCCCTTGAAGAGCACAGAATTTTTGACATTTCCAGATATAATACAGCCATCAGCGACTATCGAGTTACTTACCTTCGCAGTACCCGTGAATTTGGCAGGTGGATAGTCTTTCAATTTTGTATACACCTTTCCGTACTTCACAAATAATTCTTCGCGAATTGCAGGGCTGTTGAGAACTTCCATGTTCATTTTGTAGTACTCTGCTATTCCTTTCTTGACATTTCTCCAGTATCCGCTGAACTCGTACGCGTATACTTTCAGCTTGGAAAGGTTTGGTATTATCACGTCAAGCAAAAGGTCGTATTTACCAGCTGGTACTGTATCATAAAGGAGCTCGAGCAACAAATGCTTGTTTATGAAGTAAATACCTAAAAATGCTTTTCTTGTCGAAGGATTCTGAACTTTTTCCTGTATCTGTGTTATCCTACCGTCTGGCTCAGTTGTTACAACCCCATATTGTGTGATGTCGTATGTTTCATCGAGTTCTTTAACTACGAGTGTTACATCGGCACCTTTGGCGAAATGGTAGCTGTAAATGTCGTTGTAAAGCATTTTATAGATATGGTCGCCGGAACCTATTATTACGTAGTCCTCATCGCCTCTTCTGAGCATCGTGGTGTTTTGGAATAGAGCATCCGCTGTACCACGATACCAGTACTCTCCGGTCATTCCAAGGTAAGGTTGAAGTATGTACAATCCACCGTGTTTTCTATCAAGATCCCATTCTTTACCTGAGCCGAGGTGGTCCATAAGACTGCGCGGGTTGTACTGGGTTAAAACACCTACTTTGTATATGCCGGAATTGACCATGTTGCTTAGCGTGAAGTCTATTGCACGGTACTTTCCAAAGACCGGTACGGCGGCACTTGCTCGTTTGTAAACGAGCTTACCAAGCGCATCGCTCTTGCCCCCTGCCAAAATTAGACCCAAAACTTTCATGCGGACCACCCCCTATTTATAGTGTTCAAATAACGATTTAATCAATATCCTCCCGAGGTACTCGTCTTTCTCGTGACGATAGCAACTCCCGAGCTCGTGCCTATTCTCGTTGCGCCAGCAGATAACATCTTTAATGCATCTTCGTAAGTCTTTACTCCACCTGATGCCTTAACTTCTATTTCACCATCAACCGCCCAGCGCATCAATTGAACGTCTTCGAATTTGGCACCGCCTGTGCCAAAACCTGTAGACGTTTTTACGAATTTTGCACCTGCAAGTTTTGAAATTACCGAAGCTGCAACTTTCTCTTCATCTGTGAGGAAGCATGTTTCGATTATCACTTTAACAGGTACTTTCGCCGCTTCAACAATTGATTTTATGTCATTGTACACGTATTCGTAATCGCCTTCTCTGAGTTTTCCGATGTGTATAACCATATCGATTTCCTGAGCGCCATTTTCAACCGCCCATTTTGTCTCTTCAACTTTCGAGTGCGTGCTCGTTGCACCGAGCGGGAATCCAACAACCGTCACTGTGAGCACATCCGAGCCTTTAAGCATCTGCGAAACCATAGGAACAAAGGATGGATTTATGCATACGCCTTTGAATTTGTATTCCAACGCCTCTTTGCAGACCGCTTTAATTTCCTCTGTCGTTGCGGTAGGTTTGAGATTTGTGTGATCGATGTAGGTGTTGATGTTGATTTTACTTGGATCTATATCTATGACGTCTGGTTTGTAACTTTCTTTGAATGATCTGAGTTTTTCTTCGACCTTTTTTCTTATATCCATGTTATCACTCTCCTTTTGTAATTTCATCTATTTTCAAATTCTTCAATCTCTCAACTTCATTTTTAATTTCTTCGACTACCTCAGGATTGAAAATCTCCTTCTTATCATTATTTTTGATTGAAAACACGATGAAAACTTTCCCCCCAAACTTTTCCCTAAATCTCTCGTGGCTTTTGTTCATTAATTCCTTCCACTTGTATATCTGTTGACTCTGTTGATAAGTTATCGGCTTTATTTGAATACCTATGTAGCTTCCTGAAACGTCTACATAGAAATCAACGTTGTACTTTCTGTCCCATTCGTCGGGTGCAGGTTTTAT
Source organism: Fervidobacterium gondwanense DSM 13020 (assembly GCF_900143265.1). Classification (NCBI taxonomy): domain Bacteria; kingdom Thermotogati; phylum Thermotogota; class Thermotogae; order Thermotogales; family Fervidobacteriaceae; genus Fervidobacterium; species Fervidobacterium gondwanense. The sequence goes on from NZ_FRDJ01000001.1 coordinate 185,129, forward strand.
TGCAACATCGAGATGTTTTAACTCTAATTGGATTTTCTCGTGAATTGTATCAATCTCTGTAAGATACCCATCAAATGTTTTTTTCAAAACCAAATCTTCTATATACAAAATGCAGTCTTCTTCTGTTATTTCCTTCAACTCGGCTTGCATAACTTCCGTTATCTTTACATACAGTCTCTGTCCCAAATCTTTTATATACTCGTGAGCATTTTGTGTGTTGCCATTAGGCTCTAAAATTTCCTTTTTTATCTTATCGAAATAGAATAATTTCCATTCCTCGAGAGATTTTGGTTTGCACTCTCTAATCCATTCCGAAACAGGTCCAACTTTGCTTTTCTTATTTAAACCCCACCGGTTTGTAGCTATGTTCAGAATCCATTCTTTTGACACTTCGGATTTCCTCCCAAAGTCCTAAAAATTTGTTCTTATATCTGTGCTCAACTTCGAAATCTGGTACTGCAATACCTGATTTTATAAGGTAAGCGTTGATGAAGATCTTGTTTTTGAGATAAATGTATGCTATCAAAGTTCCTGAATCAACAATAACAGCACTTTCAAGCTTTAAAAACACATTCTTACCGAGCACATACTTTTGAAGGTATTCGATGGCTTCTTTCTTTTTTTCTATCTTTATTCCGAGAAACCTTACAGCAAGGCCCGTATCGAGTTTTAGTGTACATTCGTCAATGATATCAACTACTCTATACAGTCTTTCACCAGTGAATTTTAACTTATTTGGCTCTATCTGAGGTTTTGCATCTTTGATTCTTGGAACGTAATTGTTCGTACTTTGCTCTTTAAATTCTTGCTCCCTTTCAATTATCTGGATATTTTCCGACGTTAAGAAGATGTTTTGTCCTATGCCTATCTTTGTCTTTATCATCTCTAAAAAATCTTTGTTAATTTCGTATCCAATTACATTTCTATTAAGTTCCAAAGCAACCTTTGCGGTAGTTCCACTGCCTAAAAATGGATCTAAAACCGTATCCCCAACAAATGTGAACATTTTTATAAGCCTTCTGGGAAGTTCTTCCGGAAACATAGCTTCGTGACCTATCTGCTTTGTTCCACCAAATGTCCAGTGTCCTGAAAAGTATTCTTTCCATTCTTCCTTAGAAAGTTTCGAAGCTTCTTTTACCTCTTTTGGTACCTTTTTGTTATCGCCGGGTTTTTTGAATATGAGAATGTATTCGTAATCCAATTCTACAATACCGTTTGGGGGATATGGATATGAGCCCATTACATTGGCTCCGCCTGTCGTATTCATTGTGGTCTTTTTCTGCCAGATGATAGATCCCATGAAATCAAAACCTATATCTTCACACTGGGCAATTATCTCCGCATGTATGGGAATTACTTTGTAGCGACCATACACCACCGCTCTTGCGAATTGGTCTCCAACGTTTACACATAACCTTCCACCATTTCTCAACACACGGTAACTTTCTGACCACACACAGTAAAGCGAATTAAGATATTCGTGAAGTGTTTGACCATAACCTATCTGTCCATTCACACCGTAGTCCTTTATGTGCCAGTAAGGTGGAGATGTGACGATTAAGTCTACTTCTTCGTCGTTAACTTCCCTCATTTTTCGACTATCGCCGATTATTATTTTTGCTCTGGGTACGAAGTTGTTTTTCTGTGTCGACATAAAATCCTCAACTCCTGCATAGAAACGTGAAAAAGATATACGAGCTTATACTATCGTTTAATATATTCTTTTATTCTCTTTTCAATTTCCTTCTTCTTTATCTCTTCTCGCTTATCGTGGCTCTTCTTACCCTTCGCCACTGCGATCTCTACTTTAACCCTACCTTCGTTGTTGAAGTATATTTTCGTTGGTATCACCGTATATCCTTCTTGACGGATTTTGCCCCAAATTCTGTCTATTTGTTTTCTGTGGAGCAACAACTTCCTCGGTCTTTCTGGATCGTGGTTGTAGATGTTTCCAAATCTGTAAGGAGGTATGTGCAGGTTCAACAAAAATATCTCCCCGTCTTTGACCCTGCAGAACGAGTCTTTGAAACTGGCGCCGTGTTCCCTCAACGATTTGACTTCCGTTCCAACGAGCACTATGCCAGCCTCGTAAGTTTCATCTATTATGTAGTCAGTGTATGCTTTTTTGTTAGTCGCTATTACCTTCACACGAAATCCCACCCAATATTTTCGTAATGTGTTATCTTGCCATCGATTATCTCTATCACATCAATCCGAGTCTTGTAAAGAAAATCATCCCGCCTTTTTTTCTTCAGTTCTCTATGGATATAATATTCTGCTACTTTGCAGATTCTCTGGTGCTTGTTTTCGTCAACTCTTTCTGATGGTCTTATCTTTCGACCAGTACCGGATTTTACTTCAACAAAGACATACATGTTTCCTTTCTTTGCGATTATGTCGATTTCTCCGAAAGGTGTGCGGTAATTTCGACTTTCGATCTTGTATCCTTTCTTTTTAAGGTACTGTGCCGCAAGTTCTTCAGATTTCTGCCATTCTTTTACCTTTGAATTATCCGTAAATACCCGGGACTTTGATAAGCCTATTATCTTTTTCAGGAAAGTTCTCAATAATTCCATCGATGTTTTCAAACTCCACTGGTTCTTTTTCTCTTAAAATGCACGGTTCTTCAATAGGTGTGTACATTGGTTCAAGACCTTCGGTGTTGACTTCGGAAAGTATTTCGAAGTAGTTTATGATCTTTTGCAGATCGTTCTTCAGCCTGTCTTTGTCATCGAACGTTAGTCTTGATAGCTTTAGGAGATGTTCAACTAGTTTGTCATCTATCTTTATCATTTCTGAGTGCCTCCTTCAGTTTCATCACATTTGTCAATAAGTCCGCCGTACCTAAGGCAGCTTTATTGTGTGCAGCCACCGTGGAATAAATCTCCTCGCGATATATCTTAACGTCCGAAGGAGCCATTATGCCTATCTTGACGACGCCGTTTTCGATCTTAATCACCTTCACTTGTATGTTATCACCTATCAGTATACTCTCGCCAACTTTTCTCGATAGTACAAGCATAATTTTCACCACTTTCAAGTTTTTTACTCTTTGAGTGCCTATTCTTCTTTCTTTTCTTCGTCGGATTTCGTTGCATCCATTAGCGGGTATCTCATGTCGTAATTTTCAAGTATCGCTTGTATCCCTTTTGCTTTTTTGACGTTTATGACAATTGGTGCTTTCAAATTCACCGTTGCCTCTTGCGGTTTGCCAAGAGGTATCGTAACAATGCACCAGATTATCAATTCTGAAGGGTCTTCAACTTCAAGCTCCGCCACTTCCTGCTGGGATAGTTCTATCTCGTAATCTTCTTTGACAATCCATGGATCAATTATCGGGAAAGATACTTGTTCATCTTCAATACTCACAAGCCAGCTTATCGGAGCTGTTTCTTGCAATGATAATATGAAGAACTTTCTCAAATTCTCAAATCCCGGTATTCCGCCTGGAAATGTGATTATTTCATCATCGTTTATATCAAACTCGCCTAACCTTGTTTTGTAGATAGCCATGCTCTCTCCATTCCTTTCTATGACCTTCGCTTATCGCTCTTCAGATTTCCAATCTTTTATGTAGTAGAGAATTTTCTCATGGAAGCCGTCGGCATGTTCCGGATCTTCAAATAATTCGTGGTACCCTCCCAAAAATTCCTCAATCCTTTTTTCTGTTTGGAGCTCTTCGAAAAATCTCTTTGCGCCTTCCGGTGGTGTTACTCTGTCTTCTGTACCTATGAGCACAGCAACCGGACATTTTATTCGCTGGGCTTGTTCGTGAGCGAGTTCAACGTTCTTGAGCATGCTTTTTCCGAGTTTAATCGATATCCTGTCGTGAACCAATGGATCTGAGATGTACTTTTCAACGGCTTCTTTGCTTCTAGATAGATGATTTGGGTCTATACCGTTCTTCACCGTCATGAATGGTGCTAAGAATGAGAATATTTTGAGCATCATAACCTGGCTCGGCTTAGGTTCAAGATGTAGTGCCGGTGATGAGACCACAAGCTTTGAAATTTTTTGTGGTCTAAGCTCTGCATATCTTATTGCTATCAGCCCACCAAGGCTGTGGCCAAAGATCGCGAATTTCTGCGTCGATTTTGTTAGGTCGTCTATTAGCTCTATAATCTCCTCAATAGACGTGTGCCCCTTTATCCCCCCGCTCTTTCCGTGTCCCGGTAAGTCAAAACCGAAAACGCCAAAACCGTTTTCAGTAAGCAAGTTGATTAACCGTTCGTACCGTCCGATGTGTTCACCAAGACCGTGGACGATAGTCACCCATCCGTTTTTCGGCTCTCCCTTTTTGAATGTGTAAACCATTCAACCATCCCCCTCACGGGTTTTCTTTAAGCTCTTTAAGAATTTAGTGGCTCATTTATGTTGTCACTATGCCAAGATTGCACGGTTGCTCTTTTAACATCGATTACTTCAATTTTGTATTTTTTGTCATAAAGTCTCGTGAGCAGTGCGCCAACACCAGCAAATCCAATCCCAAGCACAAAGGAAATCAAATCTTGGAGTTTGAGGATGTATCCAATCAATACTCCTATTAGAAATCCGGCAAGTGGTATGCCATACACGATAAGTGATAAGATAGCTTCGTTGTGTTTCAAATCAACGATGACGGTGTCACCTGGCAAGACTGTTTTGAATTCTTCCTTCATATCGTCCTTCCGCACTCTAAGTGTGCCCTTTTCACCTTTTACCGAGCATGAGCCTGCCAAAGCGCAGGCAGAACAGCCTGCTTCATTGACCATTAAAGATAAATATACGTATTTATCATCAACGTTTACAACATTCATTACTTCCCTCATCCTATGCTCCTCTTTTCAATACGATTTTTAAAAACTTACTCAACTAACATTAAGAAAGGATAGTGTGGTTGCCCACCATCTAAAAATTCTATCTGCACATTCGGATATTTCTTCTTAGTATACTTCTCAACTATGCTCTGTTCGATAGGCGTTGCGTCCGAACCAACGAACACCGTTAGCACTTCCCGATCTTTTAAGTTGCATTTTTCGTACAGTTTGTCCAAAACGTTTACCAAATTTCTGTGATGCGCTGCTAATTCTTTGTTAAGAAATCCGAGGTATTCGTTTTTCTTTATCTTTTCACCAGCATATTTCGAGTCTCTAACCGCGATTGTAATTGATATGGCAGTCGTTTTAGCAATGGCTTCGTTTATGCTGTTTTTTATCTCTTCAATTTCTTCTCCCATCTTGTAAATCATTGCACTAACACTCTGCTGGACATTCACAGTTTTTATTACTATTACATTGATCCCTTCGTTCTGAGCCACTTTCGCTGCTTGATCAGCCGCTAAGATTATGTTTGAGTTGTTTGGAAATACGAATATGTTGTCCGCATTCGCTCGCCTGATCGCATCAAGTATGTCAGCCATGCTCGGGTTCATCGATTGACCACCCGAGATTATTTCATCTACGCCAAGGTCTGTTAATACCTTTGATATGCCTTCTCCTGGCGAGACTGCAACAAATGCAATCTTCTTGCGTTCTTTCTTTGTATATTCTCCAACAACGTGTTCATGCTGTTCTTTCATATTGTCGATTTTAACCTTCAATAGTTCACCATGCTGGAGGAAAGTTTCAATTACTTGTCCCGGGTTATTTGTGTGAACGTGCAGTTTAATTACGTCGTCCTGAACAAAGAACACCACGGAATCGCCCATTGAATTAAGGTAACTTTCAAGCTCTTTTTTCGTCGCGTCTTTGATATCTTTTCTCGCTCTCACTATTAGTTCGGTACAGTACTGGTACGTTAATTCTTCGTACGCTATGGTGATTTCTTCCGAAGGCCTTGTCTCAACGCCTTGGAGGTTTATCGTTTTGTCACCAAGGATGTACATTTTGAACCCCTGAATTATGTAGTAAAGCCCCTTGGCGCCAGCGTCCACAACGTTCGCTTCCTTGAGCTTTTGCAGCAAATTAGGCGTCATTTTAACCGTATCTAACGCTATCTGTTCCATTTTCTCAAAGAGTTGCTCAAAACTTTCGCATGCGGCAAGTTCTTTTGAATGTTCGTCTAAAACTCTCACAACTGTGAGTATCGTACCTTCAACAGGCCTCAGGACAGCTTTATAGGCAACTTCTTTTGCACCTTTGATTCCCTTTACAAAATCTGCGACTGTTATTTTGTTCTTCTTCGATAAGGTATCGCAGAAACCTCTGAATATTTGAGAGAGTATAACTCCAGAATTTCCTCGAGCTCCCATCAGTGTACCGCGTTTAATAACATCAAGAACGTTCGACAGTTTTTCTTCTGTGGTGTTTTCGAGGTATTTACAAGCTTCAAGCATCGTTGAGCTCATGTTAGAACCGGTATCACCGTCCGGTACCGGGAAAACGTTCAGTGCGTTTATTTCGTCTCTATGTGCCAGCAAATTTTCGGTACCTTTCATGAAGATACCTTTCATCTCAACTCCATTTATTGTTGTAATCAAGCTACCACCTCATTTCATCTAACGCCAATTATGTGCACGTCAACTTCTGCGTTTTCACAGTTTGCAAAGGCTTTGAGTTTGTGCACCACGTTTTCTTCTATGTTTTTGCCAACCTCGGTGACTTTCGTGCCATATTCCACTTCGACGAATATATCAATTTTTAGGTGTCCGTATTCATCTTCTTCGACTCTTATCTTTCCTTCATCAGAAGAAAACCACCTGTTGAACCAGTTATCCGAACCAATGCTAATTGGTCCGTACGTTTCGAGGACAGCAAGGTAGACAAGTTTTCTAATTGCATTTACTGTAATCTCAATCTCTCCATATTGAGTTTGAAACTTCATACAATCACTCCCTTCACTTTTGTTATCTCTCTAACTCTTCTCTCAACACTACTACTGTCAAGTCCTACCAATTCGAGCAATTTTCCCCTTGGTCCATGCGTTATAAATTCGTCCGGTATTCCAATGTTGTATATATACGGCTTATTTGAAATTTCAGCCTGGCAATTCAAGTATTTGGAAACACTTTCTCCAAAACCGCCACTGAGGCTTCCTTCTTCCACTGTGAAAATATGGCTGTGTGTCGATATTATATGCCTTAGAAGTTGTTCATCAAGCGGCTTAACACTTCTCACTCCTATCAATGTCCAGTTGTTCCTTTTAGAAATTTCCAAGTACTTTTCTGCAAGAGTTCCTACGACAAGTAGCGCAATGTCTTTTCCTTCGTTCAGAATCTGCCAGCTAAATGGATTTATCTTCTCTATTTTACCACAGATTTCGTCCAAATTGCCAAATTCTGTATCCCTCGGGTACCTGATCGCGATCGGTCCAGTGTATTCGCTACTGTTTGTAAGTATGGTGTAGAGTGTGTTTGCCAAATCTTGTCCGCTGAGCGGCGTTAATATTTTCACGTTTGGAATAGGTCTCAAGTATGCTATGTCAAAAACTCCGTGGTGCGTAGGTCCATCTGTTCCCACTAATCCTGCCCTGTCTATTGCAAAAATAACGTTCAGGTTCTGCAAGGCGATGTCGTGAATTATTTGGTCATATGCTCTCTGCAAGAACGTTGAATATATTGCAACAACGGGCTTGTAACCCATTGTTGCAAGACCACCTGCGTACGTCACAACAGATTGTTCTGTTATACCGAGATCGATGAATCTTTCGGGAAATTGTTTGGCAAATTGTGTCAAGCCTGTTCCGTCTGGCATTGCTGCGGTGAGTGCTATTATTTTGTCATCTTTCTCAGCTATCTTTGTTAGAATTTTGCCAAAAAGCTCACTGTACGAATACGCAGCTTGCGGCTTTTCGAAAACCCCAGAGTCGGGATCAAACTTTTCAACACCGTGGTACTTCGTCGGGTTTTCCTCAGAGTGCGGATAACCCTTCCCCTTGATCGTGAATACTGTCAAGACTGTCGGGTATGGATAGTCTTTGATTTGCTTGAACGCTTCTTCGAGCGATTTTATATCGTGACCATCAACAGGACCGAAATGTTTTAATCCGAGCGATTCAAAGAAATCTTCGCCTACAAGTGCTACTTTGAGTGCTTCTCTTATTTTTCTCAGCTCAAATTCTACATTTTCGCTCATTCCGTGCTTAATTCTTTCTTTAATCGTAACGTAAATTTTGCTCGTTCTGAGCGATTCGAGGAGCATCGAAAGGCCACCAACGTTTTTTGAAATGCTCATCCCGTTGCTGTTGAGTATGATTTTTATCTTTGAATGCTGAGCTTTTACTTGATTCAAAGCTTCCAAGGCTTGCCCGCTTGTTAATGCGCCATCACCAATAACCACAACAACGTTAGCCTTTTCACCTTTCAGTTTTAAAGCTTTCTCTATTCCAAGCGCAGCTGAGATAGACGTACCCACATGACCTGCTCCGAATCTGTCAACTGGAGATTCGAATATGTTCGTGAATCCTGATATGCCACCGTAAGTTCTTAGTGTTTTGAACTCGTTCCATCGGCCTGTCAATAATTTGTGCGTGTACGCTTGGTGGCCAGTATCCCAGATGATGTAGTCTTTGTACGGGTCGAAGATCCTATAAAGTGCGAGTGTCAATTCAACTGTACCAAGATTGGAAGCCAAGTGACCTCCGTTTGCGGAAGTCACTTCTATCATGTATCTTCGTATTTCATCGGCAAATTTCTCCAATTCTTCGTAGCTCATTTCCCTAATTTTTTGTATCAGGTTCTCTTCCATTTTTGCCATTATTTGACTTATCTCCCTTTGCAGTGCACTTCATCACATCGGTCTAATTATGTCCGTTCCCATGTACGGTCTCAAGACTTCGGGAACGGTTATTGTTCCATCAGGATTTTGATAGTTTTCCATAATCGCTACCAATGTCCTTCCGATAGCAAGACCTGAACCGTTCAGCGTGTGAACGTAGTTCATCTTTCCATCTTTGGTTCTGTAACGCATGTTTCCTCTTCTCGCTTGGAAGTCTGTGTCGTTGCTGCACGAAGATATTTCTTTGTAGGCATTGTAAGACGGCAGCCAAACTTCTATGTCGTACGTCTTCGCAGCTGCAAAGCCGAGGTCACCCGTGCAGAGCATGACCACTCTGTATGGCAGTCCGAGGAGCTGGAGTATTGTCTCGGCATCGCGTGTGAGTTGTTCAAGGTCGTCGAAGGACCTCTCTGGTGTCGTGTACCATACGAGTTCAACTTTCTCAAACTGGTGTTGTCTTATTAGTCCCCTTACATCCTTTCCATAGCTTCCCGCTTCTCTTCTATAACATGGAGTAAATGCCGTATATTTCTTTGGAAGTTGATTTTCTTCCAATATCTCGTCTATGTGGAGCGCAGCGAGCGAGACTTCGGCAGTTGGTATCAAGAAGAGGTCGTCTTTTTCACATGTGTAAAGTTCTTCCGCGAATTTTGGAAGCTGACCTGTTGCTGTTATGGTCTCTCGTTTCACAAGATGTGGAACGTTAACTTCTATGTATCCATTCTTTGCATGCGTGTCGAGCATGAATTGTGCAATCGCTCTTTCAAGCCTTGCGATTGCGCCGAACATAACCGTGAATCTCGAACCGCTCAATTTCGCGCCTCTGTCAAAGTCGAGCATACCGAGTTCTGGTCCCAAGTCCCAGTGGGCTTTCGGTTCAAAATCGAACTTTCTCGGTTCTCCCCATCTGCGAACTTCGACATTTTCCATCTCATCTTTTCCTACTACGACACTTTCGTGCGGTACGTTCGGTATATATAGAGCGAGTTTGTACATCTCTTCTTCGAGTTCTTTTTGTTTTGCCTCGTGGAGCGCAATTTCATCGCCAAGTTTCTTGCTCTCGGCGATTATTTCGTTCGCTTCTTCGTTTTTGCCTTCGGCTTTCAATTTTGCAACACTCTTTGATAATTCATTTCTCTTTGCCTTGAGATTGTTCACAAGATTTACATAATTCCTCCATTCTTTGTCAAGTTCAACTATCTTGTCAATTAGTTCGGTTGAGTAATTTCTTTTGTTCAGCGCTTCGTAGAATATCTCCGGTGATTTTCTTAAAAGCTTAAGGTCTACCATATTGTTCACTCCTCAAAAAGTTTTTTAAGGTTCTCTTCGTAAGGTGGATACACCACGCCTTTTTCAGTGATTATAGCAGTTACGAGCTCGTGTTCGGTAACATCGAAAGCAGGGTTGTATATGTTAACGTTATTCGGTGCAATTCTCTTTCCACCGCATGTTGCGACTTCTTCGTGTGATCTTTCTTCTATCGGTATTTCTTTTCCACTCTTAATAGATAAATCTATCGTGCTCAATGGTGCTGCAACATAGAACGGGATTCCGTGCTTTTTGGCAAGCACAGCAACCATGTAAGTGCCTATTTTGTTGGCGACATCTCCGTTTGCCGCAATCCTGTCGGCACCGACTATTACGGCGTTTATTTTGCCCTGCTTCATTACCCATCCTGCCATGTTGTCGCTGATCAGTGTCACGTCGAAACCGTCTTTCATAAGTTCCCAAGCTGTCAATCTCGCACCTTGCAGGTAAGGTCTTGTTTCATCAGCATAGACTTTTATTCTTTTGCCCTGTTCTTTCGCAGCACGCAGCACGCCAAGAGCTGTACCATAGTCAACGGTTGCAAGCGCACCTGCATTACAGTGTGTCAAAACTGTGAAGCCATCTTCCAAGAGTGCAGCACCGTGCCTACCTATCGCCTTGTTCGTCTCTATATCTTCTTTTGCTATCTTAATCGCTTCGTCTTCAAGTGCTTTTGAGAGTCCTTCGAACTTTCCATGTTCAATTAGCCTTTTTTCCATTCTGTCGAGTGCCCAGAAGAGGTTAACAGCTGTCGGTCTGGTCTTAGCAAGCGTTTCTTTGACGCTTTTCATCTGAAGGACAGCTTGTTCGTAATTGTATGTTTTTCTTGTAATTTCCTTAGCCCCTAAAACGTAGCCAAACGCAGCTGTTGCTCCTATCGCTGGAGCTCCGCGCACAACCATTTCTTTTATCGCGAGTGCAACTGCTCTATAGTCAGCGCATGTGACGTAAACTTCTTCGAACGGAAGCCTCCTTTGGTCAATTAAAACTAACGTGTCACCAGTCCATTCCATCGTCATCGTCTTCAGCTTCATTTTTGTCCCTCCTGTCTATGTTTTCTGATTACTTTATTTTGCTTGCAAAAAGTCGTTTCTAAATCTGCTCAGACCTTCTTCTTCTCCAAATGCAATGAGTTTGCAATCTTTGCAGATTATCTCGTTTTTCGAAGGTCCAAGTACGAATTCTTCACCTTTTAACAACGCAACTATGTACACGTTATATTTTTCTTTGAGCCGTAATTCTTCTATCCGCTTGCCTTCGAGGTTTGTAGAACTGACGTCCACTATCTCCACTCTGAATCTCTTATCTCGTATGTTCAAAACGTCAAGGACGTTTTCCCGTTGTTTTCTTAATATGATTGTCTCAACCATTTTCACTCCCGCAATCTCTGCGGTTGCAATCGGATGGTCAACACCTGCGTATATGAACTTTGTTAAATTGTTTATATTGCTTATATTAGATACCACGTATATATTTGGGTTCATGTTCTTCGCAGTTAGCGTGACAAAGATGTTTAATGCGTCGTCAGGTAGTGTTGTAATCAGCGCACGTGCTTGTTTTATGCCAGCTTTCAGCAATACATTCTCATTCGTTGCATCGCCGTTTATGAATACAAGCTTTGAACCATCTTCGATTAGTCTTTCTCGAATTTCTTTTTCCGTGATATTCGCATCGATGCCAACTACATCTTCTTTGAAACGCAAAAGCTGATTCACTACCTGAGTTCCTATGTTTCCGATTCCAACAACGATAATATGATTATTCATCTTCGACACCCTTTTCTCAGTTCGCCTCACCTTAAAAAGTTGCGTTAGTTCGCCTTCTACCAAAAGTGCTGTAATGTAAGAAACACTGTACAGAACAACGGATAACCCAGCTAAGATTAGAAACAACGTAAATATTCTTCCGGTACTTGAGATCGTGTCGGGCATTCCGTATCCAACTGTAGATATAGTTATGCCCGTAAAGAACAGTGCGTCGAGAAATGAAAGATCTTCAAAAACCCAGTAGTAAATAGTCCCGACAAAAAAGACTGCGAAGATACTTATAAGATGCTTTATTAGTCTCCTCTTAATTTCATTTCTCAACACTTGTGCTTCTAAGATATTCTTACCAGTCCCAGTTCCCATCCACGCTTCCCCAGATATTTACCAGGCGTATTTCCACCACTCAGTTCTTTACGATACTGCTCTTATAAAGGATATCTATCTTCGCTTTCTTGCTGAATGCATCAAAATCGGTCAATACTTTTTGTTTAGCCTGCTCCTGTTTTTGGCTGAGTAGAGCATTCTTGATTTCTTCCTTGACCTGATCCAGCGATTTGGTTCCTCCAACTTTTATGTCGCGCACTTGGATAACATAGTACTCGCCTGAAACTTGCTGGACTGGTAGTGCCGTACCTTTTATTGCGCTGTTCACGTAGATCCAGAGTGCTTGCGGTAGCTTCGTCGTATCGTTCTGACTTACCATTCCATTCACTGTCACAGTTATGTTGTATTTTTTGCTGATCTCTTCAACCGCAGTTTTTTTAACAAGCTCTTGCCTTATCGAATCAGCTAAGGCTTTGTCTTTTGTCTTAAACACTACTAAGTCGTACTGCGTGCTTACGGTGTATTTGTCTTTGTTCTTATCATAATACGCCTTGATTTCATCGTCTGTGACTGCGATATCTTTCAAATAGAGAGCATAAACATTCGCAAGGCTGAGTGCGTACGTTCTTTGGAAATATAGTTTCTGCCTGTAATCGCTCAAAGTTCCCATGCCGAACTGCATGAGGTAGTCGTTGAACTGCTGTTCTGTCATTTTTAGGTCAGTTAGTAATTTCTTTATTTCGTTTTCTACGTCCGCTTTTACCGTTTTTTCATCGGGCTGTACTTTCAAGCTTTCAGCAAATTGTATGAAGAGTATCTTTTTTATAAGTGTATCGAGTACTTTCAGCTTGTACCTTTCGAGGAGAACTAAACCCTCTTGTGATGTTGTCAGCACACTGTAGAATATTTCGTTCGAACTCTGGATTTCCATTAAGAGTTTTTGGATGTTCGCTTCCCTGTTCCATTCGTCCATCGTTACGTTTCTTCCATTTACTATTGCCACCACGTCTTGCTGAGCTAAAGATATGCTACTTAAAACGATTGTTGTGAAAACAACAACTAGCAGGAGTTTCTTCATCCGTTATCCCCCTTTCGATATCCACCTGAATTTGAATCTTTCTTATTTTATAACTATATTCACCAGCTTGCCAGGAACGTAGAACGTATTTACGATTTGTTTTCCTTCGAGTTGTTTTTTCGCACTTTCAATAGCCATCTGTTTTATCTCTTCTTCATTCGCATCGGCTGGTACAACTACTTTGCCTCTTACTTTTCCATTCACCTGAACGACAACGGTTATCTCTTCTTCCTTCAGTGCGCTCGGATCGTATTCAGGCCATCTTTCCTCCACGATAAGCGACTCTTTTCCAATATCGTGCCACATCTCCTCTGCCATGTGCGGTGCGAATGGGGAGAGTATTAGTGCCAATTTTTCTGTAATCTCTCTGAGAAGTTCTTTGTTCGGTGTTGCAGTCTTTTCAAGGTAATCAGAGAGCTGGTTGTTGAACTCCATCAATCCTGCAATCGCCGTGTTGAACTTGAATCCGCCTTCTATGTCTTCTCTTATCTTCTTTATCATCGCGTGGAGTTTTCTTCTCAGGCTCTTTTCCTCTTTGCCGAATTCTTTTGTTCCAGCACCTTCAGAGTTAATTAATTCAATCATTTTGTAGTAGTTATTCCACAAACGTTTTATAAATCTGTGTACGCCTTCTATACCAGCATCATTCCATTCTGCGTCTTTTTCCGGTGGAGCCATAAAGAGTATGTACATCCTCAGCGTATCTGTTCCGTACTTTTCGATCATTTCGTCAGGCGAAACAACGTTGCCTTTAGATTTACTCATCTTCCATCCATCTTTGTATATCATTCCCTGCGTGAAGAGGTTCTTAAACGGTTCGTCGAATCCAACGTATCCGAGATCATAGAGTACTTTCGTGATGAAACGAGAGTAGAGCAGGTGAAGAACAGCATGTTCAACTCCGCCGATGTACTGGTCAACCGGCAGCCAGTAGTTGACGTCTTTGGTGTCAAATGGTTTGTCGTCGTCTTTCGGATTCACGTATCTCAGGTAGTACCATGAGCTGTCTACGAACGTATCCATCGTTTCAACTTCTCTGTGCGCAGGTCCCCCACATTTCGGACATGTTGTGTGTTTGAATTCTTCGCTGAGCGTGAGTGGTGATTGACCCGTTGGCAAGAATTCTACGTTTTCAGGCAGTTTCACCGGCAAGTCTTTTTCCGGCACAGGAACGATTCCACATTTTTCACAATAGACAACCGGAATTGGTGCTCCCCAGTATCTCTGCCTTGAGATGAGCCAGTCTCTGAGTTTGTATTGTACGCTTCTTTTTCCATAGCCTTTTTCTTCTATGTATTTACTTACTTCTTCAATTCCTTTCGTGCTTTCCAATCCGTCGAATGGACCGCTGTTAACCATTATGCCTTCTTCTTCGTACGGTTTTTCTTCTACGTTCCATTCCCCATCTTTCGGTTTTATAACCTGCTTAATCGGTAAGCCGTACGTCTTAGCAAAATCGAAATCCCTCTGGTCGTGTGCAGGGACTGCCATTATCGCACCAGTTCCGTATTCGTAGAGTATGTAATTGGCTACGTAGATCGGTATTTTCTCGCCGTTGAGTGGGTTTATGGCATATCTTCCAAGGAATACGCCTTCCTTTTTGGCTTCAAGGCTCGTTCTCTTGAACCTGTCTTCGAGCGCAACTTTAGCCAAGAATTCTTCGACCTCTTTTTTCTTGTCTTCTGTAACAAGTTCAAGCACGAGCGGCGATTCAGGAGCTATAGCCATGAATGTAACACCATATATCGTGTCGGGTCTTGTTGTGAATATCCTTATCTTCTTATCAAGCCCATCGACTGGGAAATCCACTTCCGCCCCGGTGCTCTTGCCTATCCAGTTTCTTTGCATCGTCTTTACGTGTTCGGGCCAGCCTGGTAACCTGTCGAGTCCTTCAAGCAGTTTTTCGGCATAGTCAGTAATTTTGAAATACCACTGCTCAAGATACTTCATCGTCACTGTCGTGCCACATCTTTCACATTTTCCATCTTTTACTTGTTCATTCGCAAGCACTGTTTGACAGCTCGGGCACCAGTTAACTGCGCCGGGTTTCTTGTAAGCAAGTCCTGCTTCGTAAAGCTTCAGAAATACCCACTGCGTCCATTTGTAGTAATCTTCCGTACATGTAATAACTTCTCTATTCCAGTCATACGTAATTCCAAGTTTCTTTATCTGCCCTCGTATTACCTTTATATTATCGAGTGTCCATTTTTTCGGGTGAATTTTATGTGCGATCGCTGCGTTTTCTGCTGGAAGTCCAAATGCGTCGTAGCCAAACGGATGTAGGACGTTGTAACCTTGCATTCTCTTGTACCTCGCAACGATGTCGCCAATTACGTAGTTCTTGACATGTCCTACGTGTAATGTTCCGGACGGATAAGGGAACATGACAAGGGCATAATACTTGGGTTTATCAGAATACTGAGGCGTGTCGAAAACTTTCTTTTCCTCCCATACTTTCTGCCATTTTCCTTCTATCTCTTGCGGTCTATACTCCTTCATCTGCTTTCCCTCCATTTGCGATTTTCTCAAATTGCAACTCAGTTCTTGATATATTATAACATATCTTCGATTTTTTTCACTTATTGTCACTGAAATAGTTGGATGTCGGAATTATGTTGTAGATGTCCACAAAATTATACATTTGTTTACAGAAAATTCATTGATAAAAAGTTCTAAGTAAAGCATTATTTTGATATAATTAAGTTGCAATAATTCTTCCATTTGTTTGACCACCAGAACAGCTTTATAACCGCAAAAAAACTGTATATGAAGGAAGGTGATTCTCTGTGGAATATCCGAGTTATTCCAGTAACAAGCCACCATAAACCAACAAATCTATAAGGAGGAGGTACTCACGATGAAGGTCAAACTACAGGTAGACCTCAGGAAACTCATCGAACGCGGCGATTTTCGCACCCTCAAGATGCTACTGGAAGACCAGGACGCCAATGTAGTTTACGAGATGATAGAAGAACTGCAGACATCGGAAAAGGCGATTGTCTTCCGCTTACTTCACAAAGAGTTAGCAGCGGAGGTCTTTTCCAAACTTGAGCCCGATGAACAAATTGAACTTATCAGAATGCTCACCGACGACGAGATTAAGTCCCTCTTTAAGAACATGGATCCCGCCGATAGAGCCGACTTGTTAGACGAGTTGCCCGCTGATGTTGTTACTAAACTGCTTTCTTTCTTGCCAAAGAGCGAGAGGGAACAGACAATAGAAGTACTGAATTACCCTGAAAATTCCGCAGGGCGTTTGATGTCGCCTTATTTTGTGTACGTGACAAAGACGATGACAGTCGAAGAGGCTCTGACTAAGGTGCGCAAGTTTGGAAAAGATGCTGAGACTATTTACACTATTTTCGTGGTCGAAGAGGATAGAACTCTGCTTGGGACTCTCCAGCTTGAGGATTTGATCTTTAGTGATCCAGATACTCCGATCGAAGAAATCTACTCGCCGGATCCCGTTTATGTCAAGACGACAACAGACCAAGAAGAGGTTGCAACAATTATGAAAAAATACGACCTCAACGCAATAGCTGTCGTCGATAACGATTTGAGGCTTGTGGGTATCGTAACAGTCGACGATATAGTTGACATCATAGATGAAGAAGCAACTGAGGATATTCACAAGATGGCCGGTATGAGCGCTATTCAAACATCTTATTTTCACACGCCAATATTAGTGTTTATTAAGAACAGGCTACCGTGGCTGATTGGATTGTTACTACTGCAGAGCGTAAGCGCTTTTATTATCCACAAATTCGAGAGTGTTTTGGCTGCGATACCTATCATCGCCGCGTTCATGACCACGATGGTAGATGCTGGCGGAAATGCTGGTAGTCAAAGTAGTACGCTC
Organism: Fervidobacterium gondwanense DSM 13020; assembly: GCF_900143265.1. Classification (NCBI taxonomy): domain Bacteria; kingdom Thermotogati; phylum Thermotogota; class Thermotogae; order Thermotogales; family Fervidobacteriaceae; genus Fervidobacterium; species Fervidobacterium gondwanense. The sequence goes on from NZ_FRDJ01000001.1 coordinate 202,157, forward strand.
ATTATAAGAAGCATGACGCTTGGAGATGTCGATCTGAAAGATTGGTTCAAGGTTTTTGTGAGGGAACTCATAATCGGCTTAATTATAGGCGGTGTCTTGGGTGTCGTTTTGTTCGTTCGAGGTCTTTTGATTTCAAATAATCTCTTAGTTAATCTCTCAGCTGGTATATCGATATTGCTCGTCATAATCTTTGCTAACGTTATCGGAGCTATGTTGCCGTTTCTTGGAAGGCTCATGAGGATAGACCCAGCAGTTATGGCAGGTCCACTGATTACCACAATCGCAGACCTTGGGGGTATATTGATTTACTTCTTGACTGTTAGCGCTATAGTCAACATTAAATAATATTCATAAGCTCTTACTGGGGGGAGCTGTATGGAACGTGAAGAGATTGAAAAGAAACTTCTGGAATCAATTGGAAAATTTGAAGAACACATCGAAAGGTATGAAAAGGAAATCGAGCAGTTGAACAACAAGCTCGAAAGGTTTGAAAGCGAACTTGACGATACATGGAATACTTTTCGAACGATCTTTTTAACATTGGTCATAATGTTCGTGATAGCAGCGATCACTTGGTTTTTCCCGTTCCAAGCCCGTGCGTACGGTTATCTTTCAACCGATGATGTGCAAAGAAAATTGGTAGCTCTAAGTGTAGAAGTACTGCTATTCGGTATTTTAATATTGTTAATGCTGGGTTCGGCACTTTCAAGGAGGTTTAGAAGATAGTAGATGGATAAATTGATAGTTAAGGGTGCAAGAGTACACAATTTAAAGAATATAGATGTTGTGATTCCAAAGAACAAGCTCGTTGTAATTACCGGGCTTTCCGGTTCTGGCAAGAGCTCTTTGGCAATGGATACCATCTTTATAGAAGGACAAAGGCGATATTTGGAGAGTCTATCAACGTACGCGAGGCAGTTCATAGGCGAATTGAAAAAGCCAGACGTTGATAGCATTGAAGGGCTTTCTCCAACAATTGCGATAGACCAAAAGAGCGTATCTCACAACCCGAGGTCGACAGTTGGAACCGTAACAGAGATATACGATTATCTGAGGGTACTCTACGCACAAATTGGAGTACCTCATTGTCCAAATTGCGGTAGTGAGCTTCAAAAGATGTCTGTTGATGAGATAGTTTCGCATGTTGTTAAGCATTTTCAAGGCAAGAGAGTGCTGATACTGTCTCCAATCGCTCGAGAAAAGAAGGGGACTTTTAAGGAAGAATTCGAAAGCTTCCTCAACAGAGGGTTCACACGCGTAGAGGTAGACGGGCAAGTTTACAGGCTCGAGGAGGTACCCGAGCTCAATAAAAACGTCAGGCACAATGTGAGTCTTGTGATAGATAGAATTGAAGTTTCAGGAGAAGACACACATAGGCTATTTCAATCGATCGAGCTTGCGTTAAAAGAGGGAAATGGCTTTGTTTTGGTTAGATCCGAAAGCGATGAGCATCTGTATTCTGAGAAACTTTCATGTCTTTCTTGCGGATTTTCGATGCCGGAGATCAATCCAAAGCTCTTTTCTTTTAACGCTCCATACGGAGCGTGTCCTGACTGTCACGGGCTCGGTTTTAAGCTTGAGGTCGATGAGGATTCTCTATTCGAAGAGGAACTTCCAATCATTCAGGGTTTGAGGATCGGCCACAAAGCTGATGGATGGCTACCCAGAAGGCTGGAACGCATCGTCAGAGAATACGGCGGAAATGTGGATAAACCCTTCTTTGAACAGCCATTAGAGGTTAAAGAGGCTGTGCTTTACGGCACTGAATATTTCGAAGGAATCGTTAGACTTGTTAAAGAGAGGTATGAAGAGTACACATCTGAAGAGATGCGCGAGTGGATCGTTGACAATTTCTTCGTTGAGCGCACTTGCCAGACGTGCAAAGGCAAAAGGCTTAGAAGGGAAGCGTTGAGCGTTACAATCGATAACTTAAGCATTATCGATTTCACCGAACTGCCGATATCAAAAGAGCTAAAAATAATCAGGAATCTGCCTGAAAAAATTACGCCAAAGCAGTATGAGGCAATAAGGGAACTATTACAAGAAATCGAAAAGCGCCTTGATTTCCTTGAACGCGTAGGACTTGGGTATCTTAGTCTTTCGAGAAATGTGAGAACTCTTTCAGGTGGTGAGGCGCAGAGGATAAGGCTCGCGACACAGATAGGCTCAAAGTTAACCGGAGTGATATACGTTTTGGACGAACCAACAATCGGGTTGCATCAAAGAGATAATAGTAAATTGATTTCAATGCTTAAAGAATTGCGGGACCTTGGCAACACGGTTATAGTTGTGGAGCACGATGAGGAAGTAATAGAGAGTGCAGACTATATTGTCGACATAGGTCCGAGAGCTGGTGTGAACGGCGGAAATGTCGTGTTCCAAGGTCCTGTCACGGAGATATTGAAGAGTGAAAGTTCGTTGACCGGCAAGTATCTTTCTGGAAGGTTGAAGATAGAGGTTCCAAAGGAAAGGCGGAGAGGAAACGGTAATCACATACGCATAGTAGGGGCAAGGCACAACAATTTGAAAGATTTGACCGTCGAGTTCCCGCTCGGAACTTTCATCTGCGTGACTGGGGTGAGCGGTTCTGGGAAGAGCTCTTTGATAATCGATACGCTTTACCCAGCAATCTCCAATAAGCTCCACAGGACAAGGCACGAGGTTGGAGAACACGACAGGATAGAAGGGCTCGAGAATATAGATAAGATTATTGCGATAGACCAGTCGCCAATCGGCAGAACCCCTCGCAGCAACCCAGCAACATACACGAAGGTTTTCGACGCTATAAGAGAGCTTTTCGCGATGACACCAGAGGCAAAAGCAAGAGGATACGATAAAGGACGGTTCAGTTTCAACGTTAAAGGTGGCAGGTGCGAGGCTTGTACAGGTCAGGGCGTTGTGAAGATCGAGATGATGTTCCTGCCCGAAGTTTACGTTGAATGTGAAGTTTGTAAAGGCAAAAGATACAATTCGGAAACACTTGAGGTCACGTATAAGGGAAAGAACATCGCAGATGTCCTCGATATGACAGTCGAAGAGGCACTCGAGTTCTTCAAGAACATACCCACAATAAAAGACACACTACAGGTGCTTTATGATGTGGGACTCGGATATATCAAACTCGGACAGCCTGCTACAACTCTCTCCGGTGGTGAGGCGCAGCGCGTTAAGCTCGCTTCTGAGTTGAGGAAGAAAGCGACTGGAAGAACGCTTTATATATTGGACGAACCAACAGTTGGGCTACACTTTGAAGATGTCAAAAGGCTCATTGAGGTTCTAAATAGGCTCGTTGATAAAGGAAACACCGTAATTGTTATCGAGCATAATCTTGACGTAATAAAGTCTGCTGATTATATAATCGACCTCGGACCTGAGGGTGGAGATGCTGGCGGCTATTTAGTAGCGTCAGGCACGCCCGAAGAGGTCGCGAAAGTCCAGAATTCTTGGACTGGGCTTTACTTGAAAAAGATTTTGAATTCTGCGAAGATGGGGGAAGAGGCTTCATGATAATCTACGTAGCATCGAAAAACGCACATAAGGTTCTTGAAATCAAGCAGATAGCACCTGAGTTTGTAACGTTGGAACCTATCAACACAGAGCTCGATGTTGAAGAAACAGGGGAGACTTTTACAGAGAATTCCATTATAAAGGCGCTTGATTACGGAAAGGAAATACGCAAGCCAGTGATAGCTGATGACTCCGGGCTTTCAATAGATGTACTCGGCGGTTTTCCCGGCGTGATGAGTGCACGATACATGGAAGGTGCACCCTATACTGAGAAAATGGAGAGTATTCTACAACTGATGAGAAATTACGACGACAGGCACGCAAGGTTTGTTTGTAGCGCCACATATTTTAATCCTGAAACAAATTTTCTTCTTTCCGTTGAGGGTTACGTAGAGGGTACGATAGCATATGAGATACGCGGAGATAAAGGTTTTGGATACGACCCTATTTTCATACCAAACGGGTACGATAAGACATTCGGAGAGTTGGGGGAAGAGGTTAAGAATGTTATTTCCCATAGAAGTAGAGCTTTCAAGAAATTGTTTAGTCTGCTCTTGAAAATAGGAGAGATTAAGTATGAATAGCATGTTTGTAATACATGCCGAGCGAATTCTAACCCCTTCATCGCCCGGTCCAGTTAGAGGAAATAATATGATGAAGATTTCGGAGTTCTTCGATAGTGATATAGTTATCGAAGATGGCGTGATCGCGGATATTCGAAAGCACAAGTCTGCAGATGTGAAAGCCAACCTTGTAACCCCTGGTCTTTTCGATGCGCATACGCATATTCCGTTCGTTGGTTCACGCTCGAAGGAGTTCTACATGCGCTCAAGGGGAAAGACATACATGGAGATTCTTCAAGCCGGCGGAGGGATCCACTACACGTCTTCTCTTGTTAAAAATGCAAGCCTCGAAGTACTTGTTGAAATTTCCAAGGATTTTGTAAGAAAATTCACTGAACACGGGGTTGTTGGTATAGAGTGCAAGAGCGGATACGGGCTTGATAAGGAAAATGAGATAAAGCAGTTAAAAGCGATAAAATTGTTGAGAGATGTTGTGCCTAACAAATTGTCAGGAACTTTCTTAGGATTGCACGCAAGACCAAAGAATATACCTATCGATGAATATATAGACGAAATGAAAGCGTTGTTAAAGTACATAAAAGAAAATTCGCTTGCTGAAAGCGTTGATGCATTCTGCGATAAAGACGTGTTTCTGCCAGATGAAATCGAAGATTTTCTTTTGTACGCGAAGTCAGTTGGTTTGAAAATAAGATTACATGCAGACGAGATAGAGAATGTCGGAGCCACGAAGCTCGGTGTTAAAGTCGGAGCTGTTAGCGTTGACCATGTTTTGAAGATAGGCAGCGAAGATATATATGTGCTCTCGAATTCAGACACAGTTGCTACGCTTATGCCTTCAACGAGTTTCTATCTCGGTGAGAGCTATGCGCCGGCAAGAGATTTAATCAGTGCAGGTGCCGGTATAGCTCTGGGATCAGATTTCAACCCAGGGTCATCGCCGATATATATGCCAAGTTTCGTGATGCACCTTGCGATAAGGTTCTTGAGGATGGAGCCTGAGGAAGTATTGAACGCGTATACTGTTAATTCTGCATACGTGGTTGGTTACAAATCTGGACTGATTGCACCAAACTATCCAGCCGATTTGGTTATTTGGAAGACCAGCGAGTTTTTGGACATACCATACATGTGGCAGGAGAATTTCGTAGAACATGTTTTAATCAACGGAAGGATGGTAGCTTGAGAACAAAGAGCCGCAGCAGACCGTTTTTCTCAAAAACAGATTTTTTGATAATCGCTATGCTATTAATCTTTTCAACCACTGGATATATGTTTTCAAAGTATGCGGAAAAGTCAGTTGGTTTTTCCAAAAGTGTTGTTGTTCGAATTAGCGGTGAAGAGGTGTATAAGTTTTCCAAGCCTGGCGAGTGGAAGATTTACAATAAGAGCGGCAAGTATGTAACAACGCTTCATTTCGACGGTGAGAAGGTCTGGGTTACAGATTCAGATTGTCCTGATAAGATTTGTGAAAAGACTGGGAAGGTTGGACCGGGAGGTAGTATCATTTGCGTGCCGAACAGAACGATAATAGAATTCGAAAAGTCAAAATTCCAGAAGGATCTAATAGACACAGAAAGCTGGTAATTTTCTCCTTAATGGTGGCTCTGAGCAGTGTGGTGTACGTAGTGGAGAGCGTTATTCCATTTCCTGTTCCGGGCGGCAAGTGGGGATTTTCCAACTTTCTTGTTTTATACCTTTCGGCATTTTCAACGCTTTCAGATGCCGTTCTGCTTGCGGTTTCAAAATCACTACTCGGCTCTGTTCTGTCCGGTAGTATTTTTACACCCGGTTTTTTCATGGGATTCTTTGGTAGCATCACAGCAGCTTTAGTGCAGAGCGTTCTCTCAAGACTGACACCATTTAGTGTGCTTGGTTTAAGCATTGTCGGGATGGTAACGAATAATCTAGTACAGTTCTTAGTTGGGAGTGTCTTGATAGGTTCGAGGGCGATATATGTGCTGTTGCCGTTAGTGCTGGTACTCGGAACGTTTTCTGCGGTAGCTAATGCATACCTCGCAGTGCAAACAAGTAAGATTGTCGATAATAGGTTCAGTTAATATTTCAAAATACAATATTGCAGAGGGGGGAATAAGTATGATAAAGAGATCCGATTTTCCGAAAAATTTTGTTTTTGGAACCGCAACGGCTGCTTATCAGATAGAGGGGGCAGCAAACGAGGATGGAAAAGGTCCTTCGATTTGGGATATTTTTTCGCATACCCCGGGCAAGATCATGACTGGTGAAAACGGGGATGTTGCCTGCGATCACTATCATCGTTTTAAAGAAGATGTCCAGTTAATGAAAGAGATAGGTTTAGACGCGTACAGGTTTTCAATCTCGTGGCCCCGAGTCATGCCCGACGGGAAAAACATCAACCAAAAAGGTGTGGATTTTTACAACAGGTTAGTCGACGAGTTGCTTGAACATGACATAACCCCGTTCATAACACTGTACCACTGGGATTTGCCATACGCACTGTACGAAAAAGGCGGATGGCTAAATTCAGACATCGCAATGTACTTCCGCGCCTACGCGACTTTCATGTTCAACGAACTCGGAGATAGAGTTAAACACTGGATAACTCTCAACGAGCCATGGTGCTCTTCGTTCCTTGGATATTTCACCGGCGAACACGCTCCCGGGCATAAAAATCTTCAAGAAGCGATTGTAGCAGCTCACAATTTATTGAGATCACACGGTCACGCTGTCCAATCTTTCAGAGAAGAGGTAAAAGATGGAACTATCGGACTTACTAACGTCGTTATGAAAGTAGAACCCGGCGATTCAAGGCCAGAGAGTTTCCTCGCAGCTTCGCTAGTCGACAAGTTTGTAAACGCTTGGTTCCATGACCCTGTTGTCTTTGGAAAGTATCCCGAAGAAGCCGTCAAGGTTTATCAGGAACGAGGGCTTCAGGTAATGGAAAACGACATGGACATTATATCTACTCCTATTGATTTCTTCGGTGTAAATTACTACACGAGAACGCTTGTCGTATTTGATACAACTAATCCGTTGGGATTTTCGTACGTCCAAGGCGACTTGCCGAAGACCGAGATGGGCTGGGAGATTTATCCGCAAGGCTTATTTGATATGCTTGTCACACTGAAAGAAAGATACAGATTACCTCTTTATATAACAGAAAACGGAATGGCTGGACCAGATAAGATAGAAAATGGAAAGGTAAAAGATACCTACAGAATTGAATATTTAGAAAAACATTTTGAGAAGGCATTGGAAGCGATAAACGCAGGAGTGAATTTGAAAGGTTATTTCATCTGGTCTTTGATGGATAACTTCGAATGGGCTTATGGGTATTCGAAACGCTTCGGAATAATATACGTCGATTACAACACGCAGAAACGTATTTTGAAAGACTCTGCGTACTGGTTGAAAGATTTCCTCATATCGTAAACCAAAAGAGCCCCATTAGGGGCTCTTTTCATATTTTTCATTTCTCATTTCAGTCCGTACAACCTCTCTTTTGGGCTGACTATCTCTGTTATCCTTACGCCGAAGTTTTCGTCGATAACAACAACCTCACCACGTGCGATAAGTTTGTTATTCACATATATGTCAACCGGTTCACCTGTGAGTTTATCAAGCTCGATAAGTGAGCCGATTCCAAGTTCCATGACTTCTTTGAGTGTTAATTTTGTTCTGCCAAGCTCAACTGTTACATTGAGCGGTACATCGAAAAGCAGCTGCAACCTTTCATCTATAACTTGCGGTTTTTCTGCCTCTTCTGCTCTTCCAAAGTCTTCAAATTGCACTGGCCTTGCAGCAACCGTTGGTTGTTCCCTCCTTGGTTGAGCAAATGTCTGAGCTTGTGCTGAGGCTTGTCTTTGGGTTTCAACTTTTTGTTTAGATTTTTCAGGTTGTTGCGTCGCACCAAAGATCATATCGTACAATTTTCTGACAAACGGGATAGGCATTGCCATGAAAAATCTTGCTTCTTTCAGTCCTTCTATCGTCATGGTAAAGGTTGCCTTTGCAACTTTATCACTTTCATTTCCAATTGGTGGAAATTTGATGTTTTCGTCGTCAAAATTCATTATTTCAGTATTTGGTGGCGTGATGCTTACGGGTTCCTTAATCATGTCAGAAAGTGAAGTCGCGGCTGAGCCCATCATCTGATTCATCGCTTCACCAACCGCACTCAATTTAAATTCATCGAGTTCCTCATTTTCTACTTGCCCGACGCCACCCATCATGATGTCTGCTATTTCTGCAGCCAGTATTTTTTCTAGAACTAATGCATTCAGCCCTTCAACACTTCCTTCAAAGTGAATTGTAACGCAAACTTTTTCCCCTCTGATTTCGTTTCTAAGTTCTCTTAGTGTTTTTACTTCAACTTCTGGCGTGGAAATATCAACTTTTCTTCCCAATATATTCGATAAAGCAGTAGCACCGGCACCGAGGATTATATTTCCAACCTCGCCAACCATGTCTTTTTCTATGTCTGTAAGAGCTTCAACTTGTCCAAGCAGCGCGTCTAATTCTTCTTGGCTCAAAAAATCGTTTCCCATCATTCTTCTTCACCTTCCTCGATTACCTCGGTAACTTTAACAGCATAATTCCCCTTATACTGTCCTGGTTTGCCGAGGAATTTCGTTCTTCCGTTGATTTCAACGCGAATTGGATCCGTGTAGTGTTCTCTAAGCCTTATGACGTCGCCAACTTCCAAAGTTAGCACTTCACCAAGTGTCAATGTAGTTTCACCTATTACAGCGATAACTTCGAGTTTTGTCTTTTGCAGGTTTTCTTTTAAATTATCTATATGTTCTTTCGTAATTTCTTTCTGCTTGATTTTAAACCAGCTCTGCGTTGTGAGTTTCTCACCAATCGGTTCAATAACCGATGATGGCCAGCAGATGCTCATGTACCCTTCAACTTTTCCAAAATTGACGAAGAATGTTATCGCCAAAACCATCTCGTTACTCGGTACAATCTGGACAAACTGCGGGTTGGTTTCCGTTGATTCGACAACCGGAATAAATGGGTGAATGGAGATCCAGGCTTGAGACAGTGAAGTAAGTATATTTACAATCTCCTTTTTGATTATTCCCGTTTCTATTTCAGTTGGCACACGTTTAACATCGGCAACTTCTCCAGGTCCTCCGAGAAGAACATCCAGAATGCCGTAGAATATCTCAAGGCTCATGTTAAATATGGCGCTACCGACAAATTCACGTGCTGTATATATCGTTATGAACGACGGATTGCTTATGGATTTCATGTATTCATCGTACGTGAGCTGATCGATACCAACAACGTTTACGGATGTAAACGACCTCAATTTTCCAGAAAGATATGTCGAGACACTTCTGGCAAAGTTCTCGTGAATCATCTGAACAGTTCTTATCTGCTCTTTTGAGAATTTTTGAGGACGCAAAAAATCATACGTGCGAACCTTTTTCTCTTCGCCCTCTTTCTTTACTTCTTCTATATTCACTTCTCCTTGAGAAAGCGCAGATAATAACCTATCTATTTCCTCTTGGCTAAGAACATCGGACAAGGTTTTTTCCTCCCGATAAGTCGTATAGTTTTTGAGATGTTCATCACTGGACAGTACTTATCGCTTTTATGTATATATATACATTAAGTACTCCTAACTTCTCTTTTTCGCCAGTAAAACCCGTAATTTGATTAACAGCTTCCCTTATTTGCTTTTTCAAAAGATCTAATCCCGCCGGGGTAACTAAATCGAATCGTTCTTTACTCAAGAATATGGTACTTAAAGCATCCATTATTTCGTCATTTTTCTCACCGACAGCTGCCCTACACGGCTCGCTGCCGACAAGCAATGTTAGTGAGTCTACAACAACAACATCACGCCCACCTTTAAGCATGAAGGTTTGGTATTTTCCAGCGGTTATAACAACCGCTTTAATCTGTGTAGGTGCGGCTTGCTCAGCTTGTTGTTGTTCTTCTTGGCTTGGTTGCTTATTTGATCCCAAAACAAAGAAAACTGCCAAACTTACAACCAAAGATATGACAAGTGGAATTGCCACTAATTTTATTATGTTAAATAACCCGCCTTTCTTTTTTCCACCTTGCTCTTGTTGTTCCATTTCTTCAGGCATCTTTTCTTCCTCCCTTTTATCAACTACCCCTTGTTTCTCGTTTAATTACTATTTCTATCTTTCGATATCTGGCTCTGGTGTTTTCGACATCTCTGTTATACTTTGACGTTAGTTCTGACCGTTTTGTTTGATATTCTTCCGTAGATATTTTACCACTTTCGTAGTCACTTTGAAGTTTTGAAATATCGTAATCGTAATTAGCTTTAATAGATTTCAATTCTTTGTTGACATCAACGTCGCCTCTTCCAATTGGGACAAACCTGTCTGGCGAGTAAAAGTAGTCTATATCAAATAGTCCAGAACGAACCTCTGCATATCTTAAGACGTATCTTTTTTGCTTCAGTTCAGTGAGCATGAAGTTAACAACACTCGATGCTCTGGCGCTGCTAAGGTGCCAGTTGGATGGATATATCGAGTCTGGTGTCGTGGGTCTATCGTCGGCATATCCTCTAACTTCAATTATGTTCGAAGTATACTCAAGTATCACCGCTCCGAGTTTCTCTATTATCTCTTTCGCCTCAGCAGTGAGTTTAGCACTCCCTGTTTCGAAAATCTTGAAGTTTGTTAATGTAATGAACGTCCCCTCGTCACGCTCTTCAATTGTTACCTTTCCTTTGTATTCTTCGGAAATCCTGAGTAACTCTTGGTATACGCCGGGTTTTTGAGATATGAGCGCCTCTTCGCTAACAGTTTGACCACCTGTTAATACGCTGGGCGGGTTGCCGCTCAGAGCTAATGTTAAACCCACAACAATCTGTTGAAACTTACCTGGGCTTATGCTCGACATCGCAAATAGCAAAACGAAAAATGTCAGTAACAACGTGACCATGTCGCCATATGTATTGAGCCATTCAGGGACGGACTTGCAAACACACTTTTCCTTTTTAGCCATTATGCACCAGCCCCTTGAATCTGGGCTTCGTATTTCACTTTTTCTGCACTTGGTAAGTAAGACTTGAGCTTTTCTTCGAGCACTCTTGGGTTTTCACCAGCTTGTATGGATATTACACCTTCAAGTATCATGCGTTTAGATAATTCCAAATCTGCCGCTCTTTTTGCAATTTTTTCTGCAATTGGAATTCCAACGATGTTCGCAAGAATTGAACCATACAATGTTGTTATGAGAGCAACTGCCATTGACGGTCCAAGTGTTTCAGGACTGTTCAAGCTCTTCAACATCTGGATCAAACCAACGAGCGTTCCGATCATACCGAATGCCGGTCCAAATGTACCGAGTGAGTCGAAGAAACCTTTCTGGTCCATCATCTCAGCAGTGGCCATGTCTATTTCAATCTCCATCATAGTTCTCAATACTTCTGGCTCTGTACCGTCCACAACAAGTTGTACAGCTTTTTTGAAGAAAGGATCCTGGATTTCTTCTAAATTCGCTTCAAGTGAGAGTAAACCTTCTCTTCTCGCTTTTTCAGAGAATGAAACGAGTGTACGAAGATTTCCGACGTAATCGATCTTCGGTTCTTTTATCGCACCCATTATAACCTTGACTATACCAAAAACAACGTTTTTCTTGTTTGCCGTTATTGCCGAGGATAGCGCCCCACCGACTGTAATGACCAAAGATGGTATGTTAATGAACGTCGCAAAGTCGCCTTGACCACTTATTATACCGTAAACCATCATTCCGAAACCAACGACAACACCTAAAATAACAGTTATGTCCACTATTCATCACCTACCAAAGGTGGTAAGAATACTTTTTTCTTGTATTCCATGATCCTGTTCACCACTTCTTGAACTGGTTCGAGAACGATGTACTTTCTACCGTTGTACAACGTTATCGTTGTGTCAGGATTCGCCTCAATTTTTTCTATGTATTCGGCATTGAGGTAGAACTCTTTCCCGTTCATCCCAGTTACTTTTATCAATTATCTCACCTCGAATTTCGCGTGAAGTTCACACTATTATCTTCTGAGGTTCACCACTTCTTGGAGTATTTGGTCCGCTGTTGTTATCGTTCTCGCGTTCGCTTGGAAACCTCTCTGTGCAATAATCAATTTCGTAAATTCTTCCGAAAGGTCAACGTTAGACATCTCAAGCGCACCTGCGACAAGCGAACCAAATCCGCCTTTTCCTGGTTGTCCAATGCGCATCGTTCCGCTGTTTGCACTTTCACCGTACAGCGAGTTGCCAAGTTCAAGTAAACCAGCTGGGTTGTTGAATGTAGCAAGTGCTACCTTTCCAAGCACGTCAACAAGCCCGTTTGTGAATGAACCTATGATGTCGCCATTTTCTGATATGGAGAACGACTCAAGAACACCCTGCGCATTCCCATCTTGCGATTTTACAAATGCATCTGCCAATGCGGCAAATTGTGTCATGCTGTTTAGGTCTAACTTTATCTTAACTATACCATCACCATTTTCACCTGCGTTGAAAAGAATTGCATCTATGTTCTCGCCTTCCGAAATCTCTCCAGTTGCCGGGTCAAACGAATTGACGCCAAGCAACCTTCCAGTCTTGTCGAATCTCAATACCCCGAAGCTGCCATTTGTTATTTCTGTCGCCGTATCATAATTAGATAGGTATTTGATGTTTTCACCGGAAGCGCTTCTGATTCTAAATGCCCAGGCATTCTCATGTTCACCATAAACGGAGGCAAGTTTTACAAAATCAATGTATAGCGTGTACGGATTTCCAAGAGAGTCGTAAACCTGGGTTGATGTCGTGTAGAAGGGTGATTTAAACGATACAACAGAGAAGTTCGTCGGGTTGTCCGCTTCGTAGAACCTCGGCTCGCCAGATCCCGGGATTGTCACCAAATCAACTTTCGATGGCTGGTAAATTTCGTCGATGTATGAATTTCCGTTCACGAGGTTTGAGTCGTATATTGTGTTATCCCCATTTGTAAGCAGTACGTTATACGTACCTATCGAATCGCCCGTAACAGAGTCTCTAAGCACTCTTACCACACCGTATTTTCCCTGCGTGTATTCGAAGGAAACTTTTCCATTAGCTCCATCTTGAACCGCAGTAACTATTTCTGACCCAAATGTCTTTCCGTTTATTTCAATCCTTATCCTGTACTGCCTTCCAGCAACGAGAGATGCGTCAGATAGGCTCTGAGTACCGGCAGAGTTTATGTCAGCTGAAAGGCCTGTCGATGTTCCATCTAAATTTTCTATGTAGTACCTTACTGTATAATTTCTTGTGATTTGGCCATTAACTGTTGATGCAACGTTGGAAGAATCGAATTCCAAACCGATCGGGGCAACCTCTTGCGTTGAAGCTGCGATTTCAACTGTATAAGTCTGTCCGTTGATGAGTTTTTCAGATGTGATTGCTTCAGTTACCGCACCGTTCAGAACGTTTCTCGAAAGCGTATCAACAATCTTTCCCGAGCTGTCCCTGATTATGAAAAGGTAATTTCCATCCTGCTGTTGAATTGGATCTGTTAGGGAGATGGCGCCACTTGATGCCGTACCAGTGAGTTTCTGCTTTATAGCGCCGGCGTTAACAATATTGCCAAATTTGTCAAACTTCATGTATATCTTTCCATCTATTTTATCGTCTATATTAGCATCTATCTTACCCTGGTAAATCTGGTAGTCACTAAACGTATCTTCAAGCCCTCCAAAGTCCCTCTCAAACGTTACCTTAGTATTGATAGTTCTGCCTCCATAACCATTTATAGCAATCACAAATTTTTCAGGTCCGACGCGCGCATCGAGGTTTCCAGCAAGTGACATGCGAGATGTTTGTTTCGCTGGCATGCTCAAACCAGAAGATATCTGGATGCTATCAATTGGTTTGTTTGTATCAACAAACCTTCTGCCAGACATCGGATCTACTTCCGCTATCCAACCTTGGAGTTTCAAACCAGTCGTCGGCTGGACTATAGTACCGTTTAAGTCAAGATCAAAGTTGCCAGCTCTTGTGTAGAAGTATCTCTGACCATTCGAAAGGATGAAGAAACCTTCACCTTGGATAGCAAGGTCCGTCTTCTTACCTGTGTTCTGGAAACTTCCTTGATTCATTATTTTGTCTATCGATGCGACCCTTATACCGTAACCAATCTGCTTTGGGTTCGTACCACCAGTGCTGTCTGACGCCCTTCTTGACATATCGAGAATCTGAGAGAAGTTCGTCGCGTAGGTTACCCTTGCACCTTTAAAACCTATCGTGTTCACGTTGGCAATGTTGTTGCTAACAACGTCTATTTCCTGTTGAAATCCCTGAAGTCCAGAAACACCGCTGTAAAGTGACCTCATCATATATTATCACCCCTAAGCATAGATTTCTGATATTTCTGATATATCGTAGATCTTGCTGTTCACGACAACATTGATGTTGCTCCCGTCAAACTGCACACCTGAAACAACACCGCTCTCAACGCTCGGGATTTCTTCGAAATCCCCATTGCCAGTTGATTTAAGGATTTTGAATACGTATTTTCCGTCTTTTACCTTGACACCTGTCTCGTCTTTTCCATCCCAAGCAAGAAGTTGCATACCTGCTTCTACGTTACCTAGTTTTTGTTCTTTAACGAGCTTCCCGTCCTGGGTGTATATCCTCACAACGATGTTCGCTGGTTCGTTCAAAGTAAACGTTTTGGTTTCAGGAACGCCGTTTGATACCATTATCGTGTTCGTCTTTACAACGGCAGTCTTTCCAATCATGGAGACTGCTTGCGTTCTGTAAAGTTGCGCTGCTGTGTCTACGAACGTTTGAACGGATTTGCTCATGTTCATTATCTGTTCAAGCGACGAGAGCTGGGACATCTGAGCTATAAAGTCCCTATCTTTCATTGGCTCGAGTGGGTCCTGATTTTTGAGTTGAGTTGTCAACAACCTCAAGAATGCCTCTTTGTCTAAGTCCTTTTTCGTCGTGCGCTCAGTCACGCTTGAAAAGAGGTTAGACGTTGCGTTCACGTTCATCATCATCTGCACTCACCTCTTGTTTGTAACTTTTCCTTCTATTTTCCTCTTGATTATTTTGATCTTCACCCTGGTTCCTCTGATACCTTCCCTGCTCGTAATTGTTGTCTTCTTCTTTCATCTTGATTTCAACATTTCTCACTTCGAAATCGAGCGATGTAAGCCTGTCTCTCAAATAGCTCGCGTTCTTTTCAAGCAGCTCCTTACTCTTTTCATTTTCAGCCACAAAGACTATGCTTAAAATCCTTCCTTCTTTTTTTAGTTCAACGTCCAAGTTTCCAAGATGCTCCGGATGCAGTTTCATACGTACGTTCTCTTCTAATCTTGTGGACAAACCGAATTCTCTTATCCTTTGGTATATCTCTTCAAGGTTCTGAGCATTCTGCAAGCGCTCTGCAAGTTCGAATCTGTTTGTACTTTGGTACGTCTGCTCTATTCTCGTTTCTCCATTCTTGTACGTCAGCTCAGCAAGTCGTTCAACAAATTTGTTCGAAACGTTCGGCTTTTCAATATTCCTGCTCTGTCTTTCCTCTTCTTTAAGTTTGTATTCAACTTCGAAGGATTTTATCTCTATTTTATTTTTCGATGGTTCCTGCATATTATTCCTAATTGTGATACTATCATTTTTTCCAGTAATATTTTCGTTATTTGAATTCTGTAAATTTCCTTGGTTTTCAATATTCGAGCCCCTCAGTTCTCTAACTGTGGAGTCACCAACTGCTTTGTCCGATTCGTTTCTTTTCATAAGTGTGATTGTGGCTACAACTTCGGACAGTTTTTTCACATCAGTGTTCGTGTCGTCTTTTGTTGTGCTTTTTTGAACGGGTGAATCTACATCTTTTGGCAAGTTCTTTTTAACGATGAGTTCACCATTTACCAATGCAACTACGGTATTTACTTCAGCCTCATTTCCAACTGATCCAGTTTTTTCACTACTTAGTAGTGGAAAACCAACACTATCCGCTTGTGAACTTTTCGGATTTATTGATAATGCCGACAAAATTATCGATTTCTGATTATTGGGCTGACTTATGATGCTGTGATCCGTTCCTTTCTTATCTTCCTTTTGGAATTCCATAAGCTTAGTGGAAATTGCTTTCGCCAAGTTTCCAATTTCAGGACTCATTAAAGGAGAATACGAGATAGTTTCAGTTTCACCAAAGGCTTTATTGTTCGATTTAATCATTGACTTAATGGATTTCTCGTCTTGCACGCTTATTTTTTGCGTTCCATCGTGTGTTTTTAAATGACTCGAGCTGAATAGTAGAGTAACATCTTCAGCAAATTGCAAGTTTGTAGTGATTTCTTCGATCTGCGTTAGTACTGGGTTCCCAACAGTTAGTGCACCACTGTTCCTATGAACCTCTAACCTGGAATTGGTTTCGAAAATCTTTTGATCTCTATCCGGAATGTTAGTTTCACCATTGCCATAATTGTGAACGTTACTTACACCGTTATTCTTTCCATTTTGATTAGTTTGACTACTTATCGGAGACGTGTGCGCGTACTGAACACCGCTCAGAGAATTGTCTTGACCAACGTTTTTAGACAACCTACTTGATGCCAAATCGCTCGCATTTTTTTCTGTGCCTTTTTGAACCTCTCCATTTGTCTTATCATTATTCCCAACAAAACCGCGCTCTACTTTAGATTCGTTCTTCGGCTCGTTCTGTGTAATCTTCCCGGTAGCAGAAATGCTATTATCGACTAATTTACTCCTGTTCTGATCTGTATCTTGTGAAATGACAGTTTTAGAGGTTATTGTTTCTTTGACATCTTCTTTTGCTGGGGAAGTCATTGAAGTATTATTTGTCCTCTGTTCAACCGAAGTATTCACTACCTTGTTTTGAAGATTAGCTTTTGAATTATCAGTTATAGTTTTCTTGAGCTCGCTCTCAATGGTCGGTTCAAGATTTTCCGCTACATTTTTTGCAGTTTTTTCGACATTACTGATAATATTTTTTTGAGGGGTACCGGACAAGAGTTCCTCCGATTCGTTTATATTCTCGCTTTGCGTGGAGCGTTTAGTCCCCTGCTGGATAGTGGGGACGTCTGTAACACTCTTAGTCTGTGCGTTGGCAACGGTAATTGTTTGTTCCTCGTGCAGAGTTTCTTTGAACTTTTCAGTCAGGAATTCTTTCAACTTGGATTTTAGTTCCTCAGTGTTAGATAAATCTTTGTCAACGATTTCAGAATTATTGAGAGAGCCTGTATTATCATTCATCTTTTGAGCTTCCAATGAATCTGAAGAGTTTTCAGAATCACCTGCTTGTAGTTTTTTAAGTTCAATTATTTGTTTTTCTGGCTCACCTTTATTATCTGCATCACTTATTCTCTTGTCTCTTAGAGGTGCCAGTAACATCTCTCTAACCAAATTCGACTTTTCACTCTTTGAAGTTAATACATTGGTTTGATCTGTTGATTTGTCCGTTTCTAATTCTGATATATTTGGGCTATCAACATTCATTTCTTTTGAATTTTGAGTTCTATCTAACACTTTACCGGGCTGAACAACTTTTGCATTATCAGGTTTAATATTTTGTTCAATTTTAAGATTTGCGCTTTCAGAACTACTATCTTGTGTCAGGTTGTTTATTAGCTCATTAGTAACGCGTTGCAAAACGACTTCAAAGGGCTCTCCATTTTGGAGCCCTTTATTAATTTCTCCAATTACGCTTTGTACTTTCTCTGAACTTCCCAAAATCTTCGTTAAATTTATGAGGTCAATCAAAACTTCACCCCCAGGTTCAAGACTTCTATAAATAGTTTTTCGTCTTTATCCTTAATATCTTTTAGAAGTCTTACTCTTGTTTGAGCATCTACCTTTGATAGTATGTACAAAACCAATTGTGGCTTTGAACTAACTTTGCTTATCACATTCCAGATCTCATCGTAGCTCAGTTCGCTCAAATACATGACAAGCCCTTTGTTGAAACCGCTGACATCTATCAGCTGTGCTTCAAAGTTTACAAGTTCTGAAATTTTCGATTCCAGCTCTTGAATCTTCATCTCTATATCGCTTACAATCTGGTCGACTCCACCTATTTTTTCAATCACCTGTGCTGCTTTCTGCGGATTCACGGCGGTGAGTTCTTGAATCATCTCTGCTCTTGTGTCGGCCGGTAATTTAGAAAAAACCAGCGCCAGTGTTTCAATCGACATGTTTTCCGCGTTCATTAACCTGCGCAGCTGCACGGCATCTGAATTTAGGAAAGTTTCCACTATATCGTTTAAGCGTTTTAGTGAGGTTGTATCGGCAACTTTTGTCATCTCCTCTTTCAGTCTCTGTTCCTTCCAACTTTCTTCAATAGATTTGAGAGCCTCAAAGAGCTTTTTCGTTTCTTCTTCTTTCTTATTTAGCTCTTGTTCTTTTGTTTCAAGCTCTTTTATTTTTTCTTCAAGTGCTTGCGAATACGCTTGGTAATTCTTTTCGAAGTACTCTCTCGCAGTCAACACTTCTATCGGTTCGTATTGCACAAAATTCTTCACGAAAGGAACCTTAGAAAACAGCAAACTCATGTAATTACGCCACGCTTGAAATGGAGAAGCTTTTTCTCCATAGATTTGTTTTGTCAGGAAGTTGGAGTATCCGTACAAGAATAACAATGCCAAAACAGATAGCGCAATTAGAATTCCAATCGCTATAAACTTTATTTTTCTTGTTTTCATCGGTCCACCTCCATTTTAAGTATTCTCCAAATGTGTTTAATATTCCTACATAAAAAGAAAAAGTCGGAGGTTTTGCCCTCCGACTTATCTCGTTGTATTGCTGTTTGGTTATTATTCTTCCGCTTGTTCTTCGAGGTACTTCTTGCGCTCTGCAATTATCTTTTCTTGGATGTTTGGTGGAACTACATCGTACTTTTCAAATCTCATCGTGAAGTAGCCTCTACCGCTTGTGATAGATGAGAGTCTGCCTTGGAAATCGAGCATTTCAGCGAGTGGCACTTCAGCCTTGACAACTGTTATGCCTTTACCGGCTGGTTCCATACCCATCGGTCTACCTCTTCTTGAACTTATATCTCCCATTACGTCACCTGCGTTTTCGTCTGGTGTGAATACTTCAACGTACATCACTGGTTCAAGGAGCACCGGTTTTGCCTGTTGCATACCTTTCTTAAATGCTTGAATTGCAGCGATTTGGAATGAAATATCGGAAGAGTCAACTTCGTGGTATGAACCATCAAAGAGCGTGACTCTGACATCAACAACAGGATACGCTGCGAGAACACCTTTCTTCATTGCTTCCCTTATACCTTTTTCAACAGACGGAATGAAGTTCCTCGGGATAACTCCACCGACTATCTTGTCGACAAATTCAAACCCTGTACCTCTTTGAGCTGGTTCTATTTCAATTTTAACGTGACCATATTGTCCGTGTCCACCGCTTTGTTTCTT
This sequence comes from Fervidobacterium gondwanense DSM 13020, assembly GCF_900143265.1. NCBI lineage: Bacteria > Thermotogati > Thermotogota > Thermotogae > Thermotogales > Fervidobacteriaceae > Fervidobacterium > Fervidobacterium gondwanense. Next base: position 221,621 of record NZ_FRDJ01000001.1, read on the forward strand.
GTGTTTGTGTTCAGAAACTGCCTTTGACATTACCGTTTCTCTGTAAGCAATCTTTGGCTTACCTACTTCGACGTCAACGCCAAATATGTTCTTGAGTCTTTCAACCATGACATCAAGGTGCATTCCACCTATACCGGAGATAACCGTCTCGGATGTCTCAGGATCGAATTCCCATCCGAACGTTGGGTCTGAGTCTGCAAGTCTGCTGAGACCGTTGCTTATCTTGTCAATATCTGATTTCGATTTCGGGTTGACGCTCTTTGAAATCATTGGTTCCGGATATTCTGGCGAGATTATTGTAAGTTTTCTATCTTTGTGCGTTACGGTGTCTTTTACAGCACTTTCTTTTAGTTTTGGAAGAACGACGATGTCACCGCAGGATACTTCTTCAACTTCGTACGTATCCTTACCTTTTGCAAAGTAGAGGTGACCTGCTTTTTCCTGTGTTCCGCGTGATGTGTTGTTGAAAGCGTCTCCAGGTTTGAGATTACCAGAGATGACCTTTATGTAGCTCAGTTTTCCAACAAATGGATCAACAACTGCTTTGAAAGTGTATCCGACGAATGGATCCGTTTCTGATGGAATGACCTCAACTTCATCTCCACTTTCAAGAGTTGACTTGTACGGTTTACCTTCCAGTGGCGATGCACCGATGTTGTTTATAACTTTCAAGAGAACATCGACGCCAATGTTCTTTTCAGCTGAGCCAGCAAGGACAGGCACTATCTGTCTTTCGACGAATCCTTTCCTGAGTGCTACCCAGAGTTCCTCTGGTGTTATTGGTTCTTCTGCAAAGTATTTTTCCATCAAGGCATCGTCAAGAGAAACGATGTCTTCCATGATTGACATCTTTATCTCTTCAACCTTGTCTTTCACTTCTGCTGGTATGTCTGTTTCTTTTGCCTTTCCGCCTTCATAAACGTATGCTTTACCAGAGATCAAATCGACAACACCTTTGAAACTTGCTTCTTGACCAATAGGATATACTATCGGTACTATCTTAGCTTCAAATCTTTCCTTTAACGATGCAATTGAATTTTCAAAACTTGCCCTTTCTTTGTCCATCTGGTTTACAAAGACCATTATCGGTCTTTCCATCTGAGTAGCAAGAGCCCATGTCCTTTCCGTTTGGATCTCAACACCGGCTGTTGCGTTAACTACACTGAGAACGTTCTCTGAAACAAAAATCGCACTGATAACTTCGCCGATAAAGTCGCTGAAACCAGGCGTGTCTATGAACGTAATCTGTTTTCCTTCGTATTTAAACGTACCAACATGTGAGTTTATACTTGCACCACGCTGCGCTTCGATTGGGTCGAAATCTACTTCCTTTTTCGTTACACCCATGCCACCAAGGTTTAAAGCAGCAACCATTAACATAGACTTACCGGAACCGTTATGACCTACCAACGCTACTGTGCGTTTGTCCTTCGCAACCATTTCCCCACCTCCAAATCTATTAGAAAATCACACTGATGTATATTTTACCAGAACATTTCATTTTTTCAAACCTGATATTCCGCTTCCAAATCACTTTATCTTATAATGTATATGAATACTACCAATATCATTTAATAGTTGAACTTTTTCAAGCTTTAAACTGTAAATGCGCTCTATTTTGTCGAATATATTAATACCACTTGGAAGGATAATCGGTTCTATAGTTATATACACATCAGTGACGACTTCAGCGTTGATAAATTGAGTGAAAATTTCTTGACCTCCTATAACACATACGTCTTGATATCCTCTTTCTTTAAGACTTTTCAAAATCTCTCTTGGTTCTCCTGAAAGTACGATATCCGGCTTTTCATTTTTAAACTGTCCAGCTCTACTTAGCACCACATTCAGACGTCCAGGAAGTTTTTTGCCGATGGTTTCAAATGTTCTTCGCCCCATTATTACGACGCCAGAAGAGGTAGTTATTTCTTTAAATAATTTTTTGTCTTCAGGGCTTCCCCATTCCGTTCTATCGTTTTCATCTATCGCTATCATACCCCGTATGTCGGTAACTGCTATGAGTCTGACGCGCAACATGAACACCTGCCCAGATATTTCTAAGTTGGAGAACGTGACAAGAGTTATTATAGCACACAATATAAAAAAGGCGGTATCTTTTAAAAAGATACCGCCTTTGTATTGTTTTTCCATTTATTAATATTCAGGCATTTCAGGTGCTGCTGGCTTCTTTTCTTCTGGTTTTTCAACTACGAGAACTTCTGTTGTGAGGAGCATACCTGCAATCGATGCAGCGTTCTGGAGTGCGCTTCTTGTAACTTTTGCTGGGTCGATTATACCACGTTCGTACATGTTGCAGTATTCACCTTTGAGCGCATCGAAACCATATGCTACTTCATCCTTGCTCATCACGTTGTGAATGATTATTGCACCATCGTAACCTGCGTTGAGAGCTATTTGTCTGATTGGTGCTTCGAGTGCGTTGTAAACTATCTGTGCACCGAGCTTTTCATCGTCTGAGAGTTCTTTCAAGAGTGGTTCAACAACTTTTCTTGCTCTCAAGAGCGTGATTCCACCGCCAGGAACGATACCTTCTTCAACAGCTGCCCTCGTTGCGCTGAGTGCGTCTTCGATTCTGTGTTTCTTTTCTTTGAGTTCTGTTTCTGTTGCAGCACCGACTTTGATGACTGCAACTCCACCTGCGAGTTTCGCCATTCTTTCTTGCAATGTTTCTTTTTCGTATTCACTTGTTGTCTGTTCTATTTGAGCTTTAATCTGGGCTATTCTCTTTTTAATTTCTTCTGGTTTACCCTTACCGCCGACGATTATCGTTTCGTCTTTCTTAACTCTCACAACGTCTGCTCTTCCAAGATCCTGGAGTGTGAGGTCTTCGAGGTTGATTCCAACTTCTTCGCTTGCAACAATACCACCTGTGAGGATTGCGATATCTTGGAGCATAGCTTTCCTTCTGTCACCGAATCCAGGAGCTTTGACTGCAACCGTGTTGAGTGTTCCTTTGAGTTTGTTAAGAACGAGTGTTGTAAGAACTTCACCTTCGACATCTTCTGCGATGATTACGAGTGGTCTGCCTGTTTGTGCAACTTTTTCAAGGATTGGAATGAGTGGTTTGACGTTTGAAAGCTTCCTGTCTGTGATGAGTATGAATGGCTCATTGTAAACAACTTCCATCTTTTCTGGGTCTGTTACGAAATATGGAGAAATGTAACCTCTGTCGAATTGCATACCTTCTGTGAACTCAACGTATGTATCGATTGTTTTGCTGTCTTCGACTGTGATAACTCCATCCTCACCGACTTTTTCCATTGCCTCAGCGATGAGTTTACCGATTTCTTCACTGTTTGCACTGATGGATGCAACATGTGCGATATCATCTGTGCTTGAAAGTTTCTTGGAAATCTTCTTTATCTCTTCAACAACTTTTACAACAGCCTTATCGATTCCTCTCTTAACAAGGATTGGGTTTGCTCCTGCTGCGACCATTTTGAGTCCTTCTTTGATCATTGCTTGAGCAAGAACTGTTGCTGTTGTCGTACCGTCACCGGCTACGTCATTTGTCTTGCTGGCAACTTCTTTAACAAGCTGTGCACCAAGGTTTGCGAATTTGTCTTCAAGTTCGATTTCTTTTGCGATTGACACACCGTCATTCGTAATCGTTGGGCTTCCCCATGATTTTTCGATAACAACATTTCTACCTTTTGGACCAAGAGTAATCTTCACCGCGTTTGCAACTGCGTCAACACCTGCTTCGAGCGACCTTCTTGCTTCTTCACTGTATCTCAACAACTTTGCCATATCTCACACCTCCTTGATTTCTCTACTTTACTCTTCGATTTTTGCGAGAATATCGTTTACATCAATGATGATGTAATCTTCATCGTCTATCTTCAATTCTGTTCCCGAGTACTTGTTGTAGATAACCTTGTCTCCAACTTTCAGTGTGCAATCTTCTGGAAGCTTACCAACTTCAACTATCTCAGCCTTCATGGGTTTTTCTTTTGCAGCATCTGGAAGGACAATTCCACCTGCTGTCTTTTTTTCTTCAATGATGGGCTTAATAAGTAACCTTTCACCGAGTGGTTTCACTTTCATACTCTTACCCCCTCCTGTCTAAGATTTGGTTTGATTATCACTCTAATATTCCGTTTGCTAATTTTAGTATAACAAAAAAGGGCAGTTTGTGAATTGCCGTTTTGACTGAATATAGCTTAATGTTAAAATCTAAACAGAAATATTTGCACATTTCTTCTTTTTTCTTATTCTTTCTTTGGATAAAATTTTCAGATGTTCATCGTGCAGATAAATTCATGACATTTTGAGAAACTCAACAACATATTTGTACCTTAGTTTCTTAATACTCGATATATGAGTCACATCATCATTCAAATACGTCTTTGATATTTTCATGAAACTCCTCAAAATCTTCAACTTGCTTCTCAACAAAGTCCTTCCACCTTTCAAAATCGCTTACAGCCAACTCTATACGTTTTTTCCAATCAACTAAGTGACTAACAAGCTGTTTCATGTTCGATAACGATTGGACATCAACCTCATTTTGAAGTTTACTGACGGTCAAAAACATCTCTACAACTTTATTGTTTCCAGTTTTTACAAGTTCCATCAACTGAGAAAACTGTTTCTCCCAGGTTTCAAATACACTTACAACTTTTTCAGCTGTTTCTTCAAAATCGTACTCTTCATTATCATCTTCATCGTACTCACCGATTTGGTCTATTGAATTCTGTGCCATATCTATAAATTGATCAACCATGTCGTAGAACTCCTCGAGCCAGTCGTCCATGTTGTCGGCTAAATCAGATACGTAATCAAGCCAGTCTTCTACCTTCTCAGAAACTTCTGAAACCATATCTGAAAGTTCGTCTAAGACCTCATTCAAAGAAGAGAGATAGTTGTTTTTTTGATTAACAACGAAGAGCTTTTTCTCAAGCTCGGTATGTTTGTTAATAATTTCTGAAATACGCTCATTAATAGCTTCAAAATCCATATACGTCCCCCCTTGTAGCTGTTAAATATAGGCTCAAATGAAAGTGTTCAACTGTCTTAAGCAGTACCTGTAAATTTCTTCGCTTTATTATATCACAAATCTAAGAGGTCACATTTAATCTTGCTTCTAATCGACAAATTAATAAACAAAAAGCCCTGAGAAGAATTCAGGGCTTTTTCACGATCTATTGAAATTTGGTGGAGCCGATGGGATTTGAACCCACGACCTCTACCGTGCCATGGTAGCGCTCTCCCACCTGAGCTACGGCCCCACAAAAGAACACAACAGACCAAACTGCAATGAGATTATACCATAACCTATAGAAAAATCAAGATAGTTAACTATGTTGGTCATAAGTCGATAATACTAAATGTCGTTAGAAAAAACTTGCCCAAGAAATCAAAGAGCAGTGAAGAGTAATACTGAATGCTCTTAAAATAAGGAAAATCGAAGCAGGCTGTAGAATTATTCATTGGTGGCTTTCTAAAATCAAAATTGCACTTAGGAGGTGCTTTGTTATGTATAAGTTCCGTAGGAAAGCAAGGATAACAAGACTTGTTAGTTTTTTGCTTGTTATATTGACCATTTTCTTCTTTACTTCATGTTCAACAACTACAAGCACGGATACTGACAAGTTCGTGGTCTCATATCCGAATGTTTCAAAAGTAAATCAAGACATCGGAATCCGTGTTGACCCGCTTGAACCCGGGCTTTCAAACATACGGATAAGGATTAAAAATGAATCATTCGAAAAGGTAAAGGTTCTGACAAAATATCCATATGTGGATACATGGAAACCGGAAAAAGGTGGATTTTACAAGGTAACGGTATCGGGATACTCACTAACAGAAGGGAAATGGTATACAAAGGAAGGCACAATAACCGTCTTTGACGTGATACCGCCATATATTGAAGATATCAAGATGATCCCTGAAAAACCGTACGTGGGAGATGAGGTATTACTGCAGTTAAAACTGAAAAGTGAAAACCCTGTTGTTGACCTCTCTCTGTCGGGAAAGACACCGTCATCAACTTGGCTGAGTTACACTACAACCTCGAAACCGGGATACGTTTACATGCGATTACCACAGCTGAATGCTTCTGGAGATGTCGAACTGTTCGTCAAATCAAGAGCGTACGATTCAGAAGATGCGACAAAGCTTGTGTTCAACGTAAGGCAGATAGACAGAGCAGCTCCAACGATAAACGTTTATACAAAAACATTTTACCCAGAGAATGGCGATATATCTTTCACAGTAAAGCTGTTTGATAACGAAGAACTATCAAGGTATACCGTGGAGTTCGACGGACAGAAAATTATCGACGAAAGCATAAACGGGAAGACATTTGAGAAAGCAGTACTTATCGGTAAGAGAGAGCTCGGAACACACACGCTAAATATCGTTGCGTACGACAAAGAGGGAAATATGGCGCACTTTGCAAAGACGATTTTGGTAGGTTCAGCTGCGCTGAGCTTTGAAGTTGAAATCAGTCCTGCAAACCCGACCGCAGGTAGCACAGCGGTTATAGCCATGGTGCCTCAAGAAAAGAATGTGACTTACACAAAGGTAGTCTTCTTTGTGGATGGTAAGGCGATAAGAACAAACTCTGGAACCGAAGGTTCACCAGCTATAACATACGCACTGTGGGACGTCGAGGAGGGACCTCACACGATAACTGTATATGCAGAATCTGCTGATAGAAGGGCTGGAATTGCAGAGACGGTTGTGAGTGTGCCAGATAGGAATGGTCCGAAATTTATAGGACTATTTGCAAATGATATCGAGTTGAAAAGGACTGGTTCTAATTACATATTCCCCGGGCTTGTGAACTTCAAAATAAAAGTGTATGACCCTGGAGGTGTGAGTACCACAGTTCTTCCAAGGCTACTTATAAAAGAAAACGAATTCTCAGGTTTTTATCGTGACCTTCAGATGGAGCCAGAGGATATTTCCTCTGATGGTAAGACTGTAACGTTCTCAGTTTCTACGTTTATGTCTCTTGGTTATTATTACGTCACGGTTATAAACGTTCAGGACTTGAGCGGTAACTTGATGAGAGATATTGGACAATTCCTGCTTTATGTGCAATAAGATTCAGCTAAAGGATGTGCAATTTCTTCCGATAAAAATATATGAAAAAGATAGATAAACTTCTTGTAAGGATATAAGGACAACACCATACTTGTAGAACTGAATTAGAACTGTATCTAACTTGTTGGTGTGAAAAGGTGATAATGAACGAAAACATTTTACCGAATGTCTAAATATAGATATGTATAAATATTGACTAATTCCAATTTTTCAAAAGGATTCTTTCAGTGTTTGTCCCAGGAGTGAAATCTCAATAAGCTTTTTAAAAGAGAAAAAAGACCGAAAGGAGGGATAAAAAGTATCGTTGAATTCCAGAAAGTGTATTTTCCTTTGAGGTTGAGGTCATGACATGAATTTGCGGCAGTGCGGTGTTTTGAAAAATTGACCTGTATAGTCTTATGACTGGCTAAAACGGATAGTTAAGGAGGGGAGAGTATGAAAACATATTATTCAAGGAAATCAAGCCATATAATTTTAAGCTTTTTTGTCTTGCTTTTAATCGCATCCTCAGCATTTGCTGGTTTAACACTGCAGGGCCTGTGGAATGGTGGAACTTACAGCCGACAAGTACCTAACAAATTTGGACCCGCAGTAATCACAAAGTCTCAAGGGAACATAATATTCCTCTCAAAAGATGGAGCTGCGTATGAACTAACAATTCAGGGAGGATTAATAAACTACGGCCAAGTTAGCGGAGCATTCAATGTTGTTGCACCACCGACGTACATTGAACTTGGCTCTGACAAATATTTGGTTTACGTCTCTGCTCAAGCCGCGAATAACAAGATAATAGTTCATGAATTGGCAACCGGTGGTAATATAGAAGAAGAAGATTTAGACGGGGCCGCGTATGGAGTCGTGGCTTACGTAAACAGCTCTGGCGAAATCGAAATTATAACTGCAGATATGACTGGAAAGATTTATAAATTTGTCTTTGATGGGTCTAGCATTTCATTAGTTAATAGTGCTTACATCGCTTTACCAATTAAGGCACCTCCAATTTTGAATTTTGATAAAAGCTACTTCTATATAATGACCCAGAGCGGAAAACTATATGAAGCACAGAACATCGTCGATGGTAGTTTTACTTTGTCATCCGCACCACTTGAAAATTATGGAGGATCAGGTAAAGAATTCACAGTTCCGATGGCTATGGATGAAAGCGGTTACTTGTATGCACTGAGGTCAGACGGTACTTTATTCAAGATAGATCCTTCGACTGGTGAAGAGGAACATGCAAGTGGGTTCCTCTCCTACTCGAACTCATCAGGTCCACTTATCGATGGTGAAGGAAACATATTCATTTTTGGAGATGACGGGAAGGTTGTTGCCTTGAATTCTTCGCTGGCTAAAATGGGAGAGTATACTGTTGGACAAAGAATAACATCTACCCCGGCTATTATAAGAGGGAACGATGGTGTGACTTATCTTATAGTTCCATCTTCTCACCAAAGCCTAAACGCTGGTAAAATTACAATACTATCGTACAATTCAACAACGGGAAATTTTGAAAAAGTTTGGGATTACACTACAAATGCTTCAATTCCTATAAGTGGAGCGGTAAACGTCGCACCTACCGGTGCATTGACGAATGACTATTATTTTGCAGTTCCTGCAAACGATGGAGCAGTCTACGCTTGGAAATTCAACGGCTCAGGACCTTATGGTTCTTGGCCAGTGTATGGGCAGAACCCTTACCACACAGGATTCGTTGATCAAAGTGCAATGCTCTTCAAAACAAAGATCTATCTTGTTGCACTTGATGGTTATTACGGTCAAGAGCTTAGTAAAACTTTATTGGGGAGCACTACAAATTATGGTATCCTTTATGATGCAACGATATTGCTTAACGATGGAACAGAAGACGCGACTTACGTCAACTTACGAACGAATTCTACAAATTCAGGTATCGTCTTAGAAGCAACACCAACATCACAAGCCAGGGTTACGTTTGCAACACCGACAGAAGCTCAGTTGCTTCTTGGAAGGTACGTAACTCCAAAAGGCGGCAGCTATCCAACAAGGGATGCCACATTCACGTTCAAGTATTGGAAAGTCATGCCACCGGATAATTATGAAGGTGCTGATGATGATAATCCAGCTACGTTGACATTCAAATTCAGCAATAGAACTGTGAAGTTATACACAAATGCCACATATACTTTCTACATATATCATAAGTACGCAACTGACGAAGCCACAGAAGAAAATGACGTGTTCTTTGACTATGAACAATACATAAACAATCCTTCTTCGGCTCAAACAACGATTAATGCTTCGCCAAATCAAGGTGGAGAAACGTGGTTCGCATACAAGTGGAAGATTTATCAGTGGAATCCAACTGCAAGTAGTAAATACAATTACACTGAAATAATTAATCAAGATAGAGATAGTGTAACGCTATATAGGAGTGGGCCTGCATACATCGAGATTTACTACGCTCAACTTAACGCTACTTTAACTTTGGTCGTCCCAGAATTTGCATACGGAAAGACAATGGCTTATATGTTCTTAGATGTTGCACCAAATTCGCTCGCTCAATTAATGAATATTAAGACAAAGAATGGTGTAACAATCGACAGAGTTGTTTCTGAAGAGTATGACGATTCTGTGTTGAAAATTGCTAACTTGTCCAAAACTTCGTCTACGGAAGTGAAAATCGCCATGAGGAGCTTTGAAAATCCTCCAGCTGTTGTGACAAGAGTTGCAACCATTGCTTTGTATTTAATGTTCCCAGAACAAGCAATGTTCCAGGGAACTGATCCTGAACAGTATGAAGAGTATTTTGACCTGTATGGTTATGCGCAAGTTTCTGGTCAACAAGTCGATCCTCAGTATTTGAGAGCTAAGATCGTTTACAGTGCAAATAAGTATCTGTATTTGGTGGGTGATTTCGATAATAATTATGCTGTTGATATTAATGACTGGGACATGTTTGCAACTGTCTTAGGATCGGAAGTAAGCGGTGAGAATATTAAGTACAATATTGGGCCACGCGAAGGTTTCAATTCGCCATATCCACTTACAAGCTACTCAGCTGGATACCTTACAGATGAAACAAACCTTGTAGATACCGATGACTTGTGGTACTTTGTTAGTATGTTCGGCACAGTTGTTCCAGAATCCGATAGGATCCAGTAATGGAGGTGATTGATATGAGAAAATTCTACCTTCTTTCCTTTATATTAGTTATTGTTCTTATAGTTTCAAGTTGCGGAATATTCAACCCAGGAGCTAATGGTCCTAAGGTCCGTACTAATGTAAACATCATCGATCCGTACGGAAATAAATTATTCGTTGATGGTACGATAAATGGGTTACCGTTGAAAGCTGATAAGAACGGTGTTCATGTGGAAGGAAAGATTGAAGCAATCAGAGAAGTCAAACTCGGCGAGGGAATAAGAGATGTCTTCTCAATGGAACCGCCAGAATTGGATAAAGATGTCATCACAATTTTCCTTGAGAAGAAAGCTGATAAGTTCATAAGGCTTTACAGAACAGCAGATGGTAAAGTTGTTTTCTATGCCGTCGGCTACGGAGATACTCCAAGTTTCCAAGTATGGCTCAAGGAACCTTTGGCCGGTTCGTTCTTTACTGAGCTCAATCCGAACCAAGTATTAATCGCCGGAAATTATCTCGTCGGAGTTGGTAAAGGTCTTGGAAAACCCGGGCTCGGTATTTCACCAAATGAAATCGTTGTTAAACTAAATATCCCAGCTACAAAAGTTCCACAGATTATAAAATTCGAAGAGGTTAAATAGTAACACTATCCATATAAAACAAAGGGGCAGGTTTAATAACCTGCCCCTTAATATTTTCGAATTTTAGGACTCTTATTTCACTGCTTTGGTTTTAAGACTTAGAGTTGTAATTAGACCTATTATTATAACAGGCACAAGAAGTGCTAATACAAAACTCTTTCCAATCAGCACACCTATCAGCGTACTTGCGATGTTTCCCCCAAGCGATGTGAACGCGTACGTAGCACCGTTGAAGAGCGGGATTATGTTATTATGAATGTTTCTCAGTGCATGTTTTTGTATGTAAGGAAAGAGCGGACCAAATAGGAAACCCGAAATAATGAAGTAAATGGGATTTTTTGTTGTAAATAAAAGAACTGTTGATACGATTAATAACAATGTGTTCGTTCTTAAAAGGTATCTGAATGTCTTTTCTAAGTATTCTACCGGGAACCTGCTAAGTGTAAATAACGCCCAGAATATCATGTACGCAGTGTATGTGCTTATAACTTTTGAATTCGATATCGTTCCTGCCCAGGTGATGACGCCGATTTCAGCCGAGGAATAGAGTATCAGCAACAACAAGAATATCCTAAACGAGTCAATCTTAAATGCTTGCCGAATTTCAGACAGCGAGAAACTTTCTCTTTTCTTTTCCGCTGAGAGCTCTTCTATCTTCAACAGTGTGTATGTTAAAAGGGATAAGAAGAGTGCACTGTAAATCAAGTACACAAACCTAAAGTCTTGCCATTTTCCCTGCACGACTTTTATCAAGAGCGGTGCGATTATGCCACCCAGTCCATACGCTCCGTGAAAGAGTCCAAATTTAGGTTTTTTGCTCTGCACAAGTAATGTTGTCGACGCTGTGAATCCAAAACCAGTTGAGAGACCAAAAAAGAAAAGTCCAACAAGCGATAAGAAAAGCCTGCCTGAAAAGGCAATGATCAAAGAGCCTAAGATTGTGAGTAAGTATCCAGTCATAAGGGCTCTCTTTAATCCCAGTCTGTTTAAATAAATACCTACGAAGATGTTTGAAAGCACCGTTCCCGTAAGTGAAAAGAACGGCAAGAGAGAGGAAAGCTCAACTGATATGTGGAACAGCTCGCGGAAAGATGACAAGAGCGGTGCCATGGAGTTCAGAACAAGCGAGTATGAGAATATAATGATCATTGGAAGAAGAGAAGACAATTTCTTCACACCTCCGTCTTTTGTTATTCTTCTATTCCATATCTTTCCATCTTATAATAAAGCGTCCTCACGCTTATATCCAACATCTTTGCTGCTTTCATTTTGTCTCCGCCGGATTGTTTGAGGGCATTTATGATTATCTGCCTTTCGTATTCTTCAACCATGTCCTTGAGAGGTCCAATCTTGTCTTGTCTATTCTCTGGCTCTCCAATTTCAGGCTTTTCAGTAGAAAACTCAGGAATGTGCTTGGGCTCGATGTATCTTTCTTCAGGTCCCATGTTTATCATGACTCGCCCGATGAAGTTTTCAAGTTCCCGCACATTCCCGCTCCAATGCTTTGAAACGATGTATTTTATTACCGCAGGGCTTATGCCCTCCACCATCCGTCCGTATTGCTGGTTGAGTTTTTTAACTATGTGAATCGCTATCTTTGGTATGTCTTCTTTTCTGTCTTTCAGCGACGGAAGGTATATCGGGAATACGTTCAGCCTGAAGTAGAGATCCGGTAGGAAGTCACCGTTTCTCATCATCTTTTCAAGGTCTAAATTCGTCGCCGCTATGATTCTCACATCGACTTTCTTTACGCTCCTGCCACCAACAGGTACGAATTCTTTGCTTTCGATAAATCTTAGTAATTTCGGTTGTAATGACAACGGCAGTTTGCCAACCTCGTCGAGGAACAGGGTTCCACCGTCCGCTTCTTCAACAAGCCCTCTTTTACCTTCTTGGAGTGCACCGGTGAATGAGCCACCCTCGTAGCCAAATAATTCTGCTTCCAAAATCGTTTCAGGAATCGCGGCACAGTTGACGCTGACAAATGGTTTGTTCTTCCTTGGGCTTGAATTGTGAATAGCGTGTGCGAAGAGCTCTTTTCCTGTTCCGCTCTCTCCTCTCAGTAAAACTGTTGCTGGAGTCTGAGCTACTTTTTTTGCTTGCTCTTTTGCTATTTGTATTAGCCTGCTTTCGCCTATGATATCATCAAATGTGTATTGAGCTCGCATGTGCCTTATTAGTCTTTTGACTTCTTCAAGCTCGTTGTTTAATTTCAGTATCTCTGAGACATCGTGGACAACTGCAACACTTCCTTTGAAAACACCTTTAACAAAGAGGGGCGTTGCATTTACGATCACATCTTTTTTCGCAGGTCCAACTTTAAGCCTTGCATTATAGATAGGCTGTCTGATTTTAGCAATAAGCATGTGGATACTCTCGCCTTCAGCTATGTCAACGGTTGCGGGTTTCCCAACTACTTCCTCAGGCGAATACCCTGTTATCTTTGTGTAGGCTTTGTTGACCAATCTCACAATACCGTTTTCGTCAGCTACGCTTATCGCATCGTTAGTGGAATCTATTATCGCCTTGAGTTGTGCTTCTATCTCTTTTAGGTTCGTAATTTCTTCCGCAAGCTTCCTGAGGCTTGTTATATCTCTGAAAACAGCAACCGCGCCTATTATATTGCCGTTTTCGTCTCTTATGGGAATGCGAGATGTTATGATAACAGCGTTTTCCGTGTGCTGGACTTGGTCGATTTCTGGAAGTCCCGTGCGCACAACGATGTGCAGTCTTGTGTTTTTAACTACTTCATCCACCTTTTTCCCAACAATGTCAGAAGGCAATCCGAGAAGTCGCTGTGCGTTTTTGTTGACGTATACAACACGAGCTTCTTTGTCAACTATTATTATTCCCTCTATAATAGAATCAAGAACTATTCTGAGAATTCTTTCCATAAAATCATCTCCAGCAAATTAAATCGCTTATCATTCACCTATTACCTTCACCACAACCCTTTTTCTCCTCTGCCCATCGTACTCAGCGTAGAATATCTCCTCCCAAGGTCCGAGGTCAAGTTTTCCGTCCGTAACAGGCAAGAGCACCTGATGATGCGTTAGGATTCTTTTTAAATGAGCATCTCCATTCGTTTCCCCCGTCCAATGATGTCTGTAATTTCCAGCTGGTGCGAGTTTTTCGAGCCACTCCCATATGTCTTGGTGTAGACCTGACTCGTTGTCGTTAACGATGATACCCGCCGTTATATGCATTGCTGAAACGAGGCAAAAGCCTTCTTTGATGCCACTTTTTTTGACAATTTCTTCTATTTTATCGGTGATTTGAACGAGTTCTCGCTTTTTGGATGTGTTGAACCAGAGATATTCTGTGTATGACTTCACAAAAACACCCCCATCTTGTTATTTGTATGTATCTTTGCTTAGTTTTAAACGTTTTCAAATTAAACGCAGTCTAAATACGTAGAATACATTTGTTAATTATAATTATACACGACTGAATGCACTTTTTGAATATCAACAAGCATTTTGAAATTTATGGAATTTTATTCTTACTTTGGTGGTAGAATAGGAACATAACTTTTGAAGCCTATAATAAAAGATATTGGAGGCGAAGATGAAAAAGATTCATATCCTTACCATATTTCTCACAGTCTTTATGGTTTGGGCTATAATGTTCAGGCTTGAGTTTACTAATGTGCCCGATTTGAAGATTATGGACATTTTTTATAAATTACGCGGTGAGATCAGAATCAACCCGCATGTTGTTATAGTTGGTATAGATGAGTATTCTTTGAGCACGTTGGAAGTGGAAGGCGATACTTGGCCCTGGAATCGGGAAGTTTATGGAAGACTCCTTGAGAAGGTTTTCGAGGATGGTGCGAAGGTAGTTGCCTTCGACGTATCGTTCACAGAACCAAATGAAGAGGAAGGGGATAGCTATTTTGCAAGCACTCTTTTGATGTATGGAAATGTTGTGCTCGGAACATACCTGATTAACGAAAAGCAGACTTACTTTCTTTATAACGAAAATCTCAGGAAAATAATCGAGGAGAACGTATCGTACCTCGATTATGCATACAAAATGAAAAATTTCAAAGAACTCGCACTTTTGAAACCATTCAAAGTTTACAAGATTAGGCCTATATATGAACCTTTTTCAGTCTCAGCATACAGCGCAACTTACGAAATTGGAAGCTTGGATGCGGATGGTGTTGTGAGAAGAATTCCTTTGCTTGTGATAGAAGAATGGGCAGTCGAGAATGGCGTTTCTTCCGGAATATTGCCACACATGAATGTTATTGCCGCTGCTTTGTATTTCGGTATATCGCCAAGTGATCTACTTTTGGATTTTTCTAAGAAGGTTATTGAAATGGATTCACAAAAGATTCCGTTTGATAACTCAGGATACATGCATTTATGGTATTACGGGAAAGGACCAAAGATCTTTAAAGAAGTACCATTTTACGATGCTTTAAATGGAAAATATGAAAAGGGAACTTTCAAAGACAAAGTCGTGCTTGTAGGTTACACCGCAACAGCTAAGGGGCTTTACGATCTAAGAATAACACCGTTTTCAAGCGAAGAAGCTGGAGTTTATGTCCACGCTACAGCGATAGAAAATATGATAAGCGGTGATTTTGTTAAGAGCCTAACACCTTTTTACAATGCATTGCTGGTTGTGATTATAATGGTCGGAATTACACCGCTTATGCGCTATAGGAGCAAGGTGTTTAACACGATTTTGGTGTTCTTACCAGTCGTTTATCTGACAGTATCGTACGTGCTATTCTTAAGGCACATTTATGTGACAACATTCTACCCTATTTTAGGATTAGTTGTCATTGGCTCAACAAAAGTCTTAGGAGACTTCCTTGCTGAAAATGCTGAAAAACGAAGGATGCGAGAATTCCTTTATAGATACGTGCCTGATAGGGTGGCGGATAATCTACTAAGCTCCGGCGAGCTAAAACTTGGTGGAGAGACAAAAGAAGTCGTTGTGCTTTTTTCTGATATTAAAGGGTTCACAAGCCGTTCGGAAAAGCTTTCACCTGAAGAGGTTGTTTCATTTTTAAATGTTTACCTTACAAAGATGAGCGAAATTATACGTTATAAGTACGACGGAACGATCGATAAATTTATCGGAGACGCGATAATGGCGATTTTCGGTGCCCCTGTTTCATACGAAAACGATATAGAGAGAGCGTTAAGGTGCGCATTAGATATGCGAAAAGGGCTCAAAGAACTTAATAAGGAGTATGGCTATAACCTCGACAGTGGAATAGGAATTCACTTCGGACCAGCAATTGTAGGAAATATAGGTGCGCCATTTAGAATGGATTACACTTGTATTGGCGATACTGTCAATACTGCCTCAAGGATTGAGCATCTCACAAGAGAACTTGACGCTGAAGTTATAGTGTCAGAAGAGGTAATGAAAAGGTCAAAAGAATTTGAGTTTGAGTATCTTGGAGAATATTCTGTGAAAGGAAAGAGCGATAAGTTAAAGCTATATAAGTTGTTGGGTGAAAAATCAACTGTTCAGAGCGAAGATAAGATCTCCGCATCGACGGAAGATAAAGATGTCTGAAATTTCGAATGGGGGTAGGATAGCTTGAAAGGAATTTCTATAGATTTTGACGGTACTATATGTGAAGTAGATTCTACTGGAAATTTCTATATATACGGTCAGTTACCATCGCAAGATGATGTTTATGAGATGGCTATTGTTTACGAACTGAAGATAGCAGAGAGTATTTTTGACTTAACGCATAATCTTCTGACCGCTGTTTCACTTGAAGAAATTCCAATAAAGGTAAGTACTTTTTTCAGGGAGAAATTCAATAAGAACGTAACCATGGAATACGATGAGGAATTGCACGAGTTCAGGATGAATAAGCAACAACTTGTTGTTCCGATAGTAAGTAAAAATTCCGGTACTCTCGGAAGTACAATAATAAAAGGAGATTTTTCTCTAGAAGAGGCGCTTGGATTCTTAGCTTTCTATGATTCTTTTGTTTCAATTGTTGAGGGGATGATTATAAGTCACAGGTTGGAGAACCTTTTGAGAAGTGCACTTGATACTATGTTTGTTACGTTAAACAAACGTGTTAAGTTGGAAGAAAGTGACTTAAAACTTATGGAAGAAATAGTTTCAAAGTTATCTGTTGTTGAAAATGTCAACCTTGAAGAGGCGAAGCTTGCACTTAGAACTATCAATGTAGGATTCGTGGGCTTGAAAGACGAACTCTTTGACAGGATAAAATCTGGTGCTGTGCGAGACGGAGATTACGAAGAGTTTTTGAAACACGTACAGTACGGATATGAGATTCTGAAGGATATGGACGCTCCGAATTTCATAATCGAAGCTTGTTTATACCATCACGATTTCGTAGATGGGAGTGGGCTAAGTAAATTAAGAGGGACTGAAATACCCAAACTGGCTTTAATTGTAGGTTTCGCAGAGAATGTTGTGTTGTTAGGAAAGCATAAGGAAGAAATGAAAGGGAAGTACCCTGATGAATACTTTAGGATAATATTTGAGGAGTGATTCAGATTGAGTGTTATCGACATTTTTCCTTATCTTTTTCTTGGACATCTTTTTGGCGATTATGTGCTTCAAACAGGATATATAGCGGCCAAAAAGTCAAAGGATATTAAAGTGCTTGGGATACATATTGGACTGCTCTTTTTGTCACAATTAGTCTTTGTTTTTGGGGAAGGATTTGGTATTAAACACTTTTTGGCTATTGCCATGCTTTCTGGAATACATTTCCTTATCGATTTGATAAAGTTTCACTGTAAAACAGCCTTTTGTAATTCTTGGAAGTATTACCTCATAGACCAGTTGTTTCATTTATTATCTTTGTTATCTGTTGCCCCATTTTTCGACAAAGTAGTCCCATTTTTACCTCGCACTGTGGTTACTGTAGGTGCGATCATGATTTTCAATGCATATTTTATCGGAATTCTATCTCATCTGATAGCAAGAAACGGTACTTACAAGAGAGACTACATCGGATATTTCATGAGGATGGTCGCACCAATAACTTATTTCATCTCTGTATGGTCTTTCTTAATCTATGCATTGCTATGCGGATTCTTGATATACAAGAAGAGATCTATGTTTAACTTACTTAATTATGTATTTACCATAATTGCGACAATAACCTTATTGGAGGTGATGTTATGATGTTCAAAAGTTTATTACGGTTGCTAACAACTCTTTTTGTTATGGTAACAATTATCGCCTTTGCTGAATTTAAGGTTGTGTCATCATCTGAGAGTGTCGTTATGGGTGGGAAGCTGCCTATCAGCATTGAGCTGACAGATAAGGACAACAAACCCCTCAGTTTCTCCCTAAAAGCGAAAGTTTCGCTAGGTGGTTTTGATAAGCCAGAAGTCTTGACAAAAGGCTTAGCAGTTAACGGAAAAATAACGCTCAACTTCCTGGCCCCAAAGAAAGTGGCTGAAGTAAAGGTTACTTTCACAGCAGAAACTCCTCAGAAAGAAGTTTTCACTCAAGAAATAGTCATAAAAGTCACTGAAAAGGACGAGAGCGAATTCTCAGAAGAGATGAAAGCATCTATCGACTCATTCAGGGGTAGTGTTGCCGTTAAAAAAGTCGGGAAGAAGGCATGGGAGTCCATTAAGAAAGATACGCTGCTTCAAGAAGGAGACGAAGTTTTAACACTTGAAAAATCATATATTATAGTCAAATTCCCTGACGGCTCAATGACAAAGATCACAGAAAACACGCAGGTACTTTTTGAAAAGCTGAGAAGATCCAAGGATGGAAAGATACTTGTTTCGATCGTTATACAAAAAGGTGGCACGTACAACGTTGTTCAAAAGATGGTTGCAGGTTCTTCATTTGAGGTCAGAGCGGGAAGCGTTACTGCTGGGGTGCGCGGTACAACTTTCGGTGTTGAGAGTTTCGATGATAAACCTGTTGTAAAGGTTTGGGAAGGCGAAGTGTTTGCGTTCTTTGGAGAGAATTTTGTCATACCTGTCTTTGAAGGTCAATCCTTAGCATACGAACTTGGTATGGAACTTGTTGAAGATGTATCACAGTTATTCGATGCTGCTGAGTTTGAACCTTTAAAAGAAAAATTGCCAGATTTAGAAAAGATGTTCGAGGAGATAGAAGTTGAACCTGAGAAGCCAACTGAACCGGAAAAGCCAAAACCTGAGCAAGAACCAACACCTCAGCAACCAAGCCAACCAAAGGCATTCATACCACCACTTGGCGTTGAAACAGCCCAGAAGGATAATCAAAAGTATATCGTGTACTCTATTTCGCCTGAATTTACCATTGGTCCTGTTACGTTAGGTGTAGGCTTGACAGCTTATGCGACAGAAGTTGGCGGTACGTTGTATTACGGTGTTCCTTCCACAGAGCCGAGCACAAATATCATCAACATGATTACTATCAATCATGTTGCCTTAAACCTCGGAAACTTCTATCTGAGGTATGGTAATATGCCGCCTATATCCTTAGGAATGGGATTTTCAGTTAGGGATTACTTCAAACCATATGCTAAATCGATCGATACGAGACTCGGCTTTGGAAATGTGCGATTGTATCTCCACTTACCATATGAAATCACAAAGATTTGGTTCCCAGAAGTTGTTCAGTCCGACTCAGTCTTTGCAGGTGAATTCGAGCTGAAATCAGTTTTTGCTGGTATGGATCTCGGAATTGGTGCTCTGTATGACACGGAAGTATCCACAACAAATACTCTCGGAAATGCGACACCAGTCAATCTCTCGCTTTCTGGTTTCGTACGCTATCCTCTCATGAGCAACTTCTATCTCGGTGCTGAAGTAGGTGGGCAATTCTTAGAAGATATGTCCAAGTATGGTTTAGGAGCATTCGTAGGCTTGAGCGGTAAAATCGCGGTTTTTGATGTAATAGCAGGTGCGTTTGGAACATGGAACGGCTTCAGACCTTTCCATTTCGGAAGAATATACACCGTTCAAAAGCTTAAGAATGAGTTACCTACTCTTGAAAGTGAAGAAATCTCATTCGGTTTCTTGATCGGAACCAGCCTTTACACCGATATAGCAACCGGTAGGTTATACCTGTACGGAAACTTCGAAGGAGATATGAATGCTCTTGGAGAAATAAGAGTGGTTATACCACAGATAGGAGCATTAGCAGGATTGTTCATCTACGGTTATTATTTCGACTCAACGCCATTTTCAAACAACACAGTTCTTGATAACGATACGATATGCTTCTTGAGAATTACATATCCTGTTATGGAACAGAATCTTGTCGCTGGCATGGTGTACACTTGGGATGGAACTCAATGGATCCAAAGCGTTTATATTGGAAGTGAGTCGAGCTGGTAATTAAATTGGTAGTTCAGTCGTAATTTAAAAGGAGCGTGCTAAGTTTGAATATTTCTCAGAAAAGGATTGTAGAATCACCAACTTGGCTGAGCGGATATTTGTATGAAGGGAATTTGTTCGGCAGACCTTCAAAGATCAAGCTCAGCATTGAGAACATAGAGTTCTATGTTCTTGAAGGTTATTCTGACAAGTTCTTGAAAAAACTTGCAAATCTTATAAAACAAGGTGTATACGTGAATCCGGCAAATTTACGTGACCAAGTTGTGTACATTGCAGCAAAGCTAAATAGTAATCTGAGGCTGAATGAACTACTAAAGGACATTCAGAGTGAAATCTGCAACATTCTTAATGCCGACGCAGCATCGATATTGATGTATGAGCAGGACCACCTCAGATTTCTGGTAACCGTCGGTAAGGCAAGTGGAAAAATAGAAAGTATCCCAGTACCTATGGAGTCTATAGCTGGTAAGATATTCACGGAAGGAAAAGTTTTGATTTTTAACGATCTTGAGAAAAATCCAATCCATTTTAAAGGTGTTGACAAAGCGGCTAAGTTCAAAACAGAAAACATCGTTGGTTCACCAATTTGGGTCGAAAATGAGAAAATCGGTGTTATTGAAGTACTCAATAAATCAGGAGGATTTGACAAAGACGATGCTGAAATTGTAGAACTATTTGCAAAACTGATCGGTAGAAAATTACTTAGTACTTGGCAGTATGAAAAGTTCTCAGACGCATTTAAAAAAGTGCTTTTAGCAATTGCAACCGCAATAGATAAGAGGGACAATTATACCCATCAACATTCAAGGAATGTAGCCCGTTATTCTGTAGAACTTGGTAGAAAGATGAATTTGAGCCAACAACTCCTGGAAAAGCTTGAATTCTCAGCTATCTTGCATGATGTTGGAAAAATTGGAATCCCAGACAGCATACTTCTAAAACCTGGAAAATTAACGGATGAGGAGTACCAAACTATCAAGAATCACACAGTATACGGTGCTGAGATTCTCTCTCAGATTAAATACGTCGACAGAGATATAATGAACGGTGCCCTGGAACATCATGAAAGATTGGACGGTAGTGGGTATCCTTACGGAAAAAGAGACGGCGAAATCTCTTTATTCGGAAGAATAATTGGAATTGCAGATGTATTCGACGCACTCTCGACAAAAAGAACCTATAAAGAAGCTTGGACTTTATCGGATGTCTTAAGAGTAATTGGTGAAGATGTTAAGAAAGGGAAATTCTCAGAGGAACTGTACGAGAAGCTTGTTGAACTTGCAAATGATTTGAATTTTGAGACTTAGAATGGAATAAGACAACAGAGAAAACAAAAACCGGGGCCTTGAGCCCCGGTTCCTAATTTTCGGTTTGCTCTTCTTATTTGTTTACCTTTGCCTTGAGAACTTTTCCAGGTCTGAATTTTGGAACCTTTCTTGAAGGAATCTTAATCTTTGCTTTTGTTCTTGGGTTAACGCCTGTTCTTCCTTCCATCTTCTTGACTTCAAATGTACCAAAGTCTACAAGTTGTACTTTTTCTCCCTTTTCGAGAGCTGCTGTAATGGTCTCAAAGAGAGTGTCGATAACAAGTTTTACGTCTTTCTTCTTGAGTTGTGTCTTTTCCGCTACCGCGTTAACAAGTGTCTTTTTGTTCATATAATCCCCCTCCTTCACATGGTGGTGTAAAAATCAAGTATATAATAGCACTTTCAGCATCAGAAAATCAAGAGTGTGTTAAATACTAATCTGTTTGAATTATACCACAAAACATCTGAAAAAATCAAGTATTTTGATGATGTAGTATATTTTTCTTGAAAAAATCGGCTATAATCATCGCAATTTCGTATTTTGTTTTGTGCTCAATGGATATTACCAGTTCTGAATTCTTGCTATAGTAATGGTGAAATTGCAAATAATGCTCTTCAAGATGCTGAAACTTAATATACTTCCTCATCCTTTGGATAAACTTGTCCTTCGGAACTTTCAAGTAGATTTTTAGAAATTCCTCAAACTCCACATCATGCAACATTCCACAGCCTACAAGTATTTTATCACAAGTTTTTGCAAATCTGTCAATTATTCTTCGTTCCATTTTCGAAACTTGATTTATACCATATAATCTCAATAGCGTATAAAAATCTTTACCCGTTTCAACTTCGAGTATTTTTTCAACCTCTATCACGTTGTAGCCAAAATCATCTCTCAATATTTTTACTATCGTACTCTTGCCACTGCCCGGAAGTCCTGTGATGAACAAATTCATACTCTTTCATCCCGCTATGATTTTCATATATACGTCCCTTGTCCTTGGTCCATCGAACTCGCAAAGAAAAACACCTTGCCAAGTTCCCAATACTAAATTTCCGCCGCTGATTATCAAAGTTAAGCTGCTTCCAATGATTGAAGTCTTGATGTGAGCATCGGAATTCCCTTCTAAATGGCTGTATCCTGCATCCTCTGGAATAAGTTTTCCCAAATGTCTAATCATATCACCTACAACCGAAGGATCTGCATGTTCGTTCACCGTAACACCACACGTAGTGTGCGGAACATAAATTACAACTATACCTTCCCGAATGCCACTTTCACTGACAAATTTTCTCACTTCATTTGTTATCTCAATGAACTCAACACGTTTTGAAGTTTTGACACTTGTTTTCTTGAGCACCAAGGCTCACCTCGAGAACTAACATCATTTTTCGTACGGTACACCATCAGCTGCCGGGGCTCTAGATTTGCCAACAAATCCTGCGACAACGATGATAGTTAGTATGAAAGGAATCGTGTCGAAAAGCGATTTAACGTTAGATGCAACAGTTATTTCTTGCAAGCTCTGGAGTTGGTTCGATAAAGCGCCGAATAGTCCGAAGAATAGGCTTGCAAACATAGCACCTACAGGATTCCATTTTCCTATAATCATAGCAGCCAATCCGATGAATCCTCTTCCGCCTGACATCAGTTCTTTGAACTGCCCAATTTCACCAACGCTTAGATATGCACCAGCCAAAGATGCAAATACACCACTCATTATAACACCAAAGTATCTGATGGCGTAAACATTAACACCCAATGTGTCCGCCGCTTCCGGGTTCTCACCAACTGACCTCATTCTAAGTCCAAGTTTTGTTTTGTATATGAGCCACCAGCCGAAGAACACACATGCAAAAGCGATGTACACGAATGGACTAATTTCACCTATTATCTCACCTATGAATGGAACTTTAACAAGCCCGGGTATTGTCAGTTCGTCTATCTTTCCAACAAAATCAGTTTGTCCCGGTTGTCCAAATATTGGCTCCATCAAGAAGCCTGTCAAACCTTGCGAAAGGAGTATTATCGACGTGCCGAGGACAACTTGGTTACCAGCCCACTTTATACTACCCCACGCATGGAGTAGAGCTATTAAGATACCACTTACTACTGCCATTAATACACCAAACCATACATTACCCGTAAGGTATGTAAAAACAACCGATGTGAATGCCCCCATCAGAATTATTCCCTCAAGTGCTATATTTACAACACCGGTTATTTCACTGAAAACTCCTCCGAGTGAGGCGAAGATAAGTGGTGTAGCAGTAGTGAGCGCAATTTTGTAAAAAAGTGGATTTATGAATATGGAAAGTATCGCTGTCAGTGTTCTCATGCTTTCACCTTCTTTCTTGCATATATTGCTTTCACTATTCTATCAGCTGCAACAAGGAATATAACGATAGCCTGGACGATTATGACTATATATTTAGAAACACCCATGAATTGCATCTCATTACTACCTGTTCTCAGTGCTCCAATCAAAAGCGCAGCAAAGATTATACCAATTGGGTTGTTTTGACCAATCAGCGCAATACTGATACCGTCAAATCCTTTCCCACCGGACAATTCACCGAGGAACCTGTGATGAACGCCCATCAGTTCAGTAACGCCAGCAAGACCAGCTAACGCTCCGCTTATCGCCATTGCAAGCACTACGTTTTTTGCAATGCTTATTCCACCGTATTCAGCGGCGTAAGGATTGAAACCGACGGCTTTTATTTCATAACCAATCGTTGTTTTATTTAGAAAGACATACATGAAGACAGCTGCTGCAATAGATATTAGTATTCCTGCGCTGAGTTCCAACGCTCCAACTCTCATCAAGATTGGCAACTGCGCCGAAGTCGATATCTCGGGGCTTTTGGGTGTTCCAGAACCGGTTGCAAGCGGACCAGTGACCATGAAGGAAGCAATGTACGTAGTTGTCCAGTTGAGCATTATTGTTGTGACAACTTCATGCGCACCCGTTTTTGCTTTCAAGTATCCCGCTATGGCAGCCCAACCTGCGCCCGCGCCCATGCCTATCAGCATAGTTAGTGGTATTGCAACTGCTGGTGGTAGTCCACCAAAATTGCTTGCGAATGTTGCAGCCATGAGTGCGCCCATCGCCATCTGACCTTCCGCACCTATGTTAAAGACACCCGCTCTAAATCCAAAACCGACAGCAAGACCCGTAAGGATCAATGGTGTTGTTTTTATTAAGGTATCTATTATAGCTTGCTGGTTTCCAAACGCACCGTGCAAAAGTGCACCGTATGCTTGGATTGGGTTCTTTCCAATTGCAAGAATAACAAATGCAGAGATGAGCAATGCTATCAAAACAGCTGTTACTGGCACTGCGATACTCTGTAGCAATTTCTTCATTTGCTCCTTCATCTCTTACCACCTCTGATTTCTTCGAGTTTCTTACCAGCCATCATTAAACCAACCTCTTCTATCGTTGTTTCTTCTGGTTTCACTTCACCCATAATCTGCCCTTCATACATCACAAGGATTCTATCACTTAGTGAGAATATCTCTTCAAGTTCCATAGATATAAGCAGTATGCCAACGTCTTGCTCACGCATCCTTAAAATTTGCCTATGTATAAATTCGATCGCTCCAACATCCAAACCTCTTGTAGGTTGAGCAACGACCATGAATTTTGGACCCGCTTTTATTTCCCTTCCAACAACTAATTTCTGTTGGTTTCCTCCAGAAAAGTTCCCGCCCAGGTGCTCTATAATCCTCGGACGAACGTCGAACTCTTCCATCAGCTCTGCTGTATATCTCTTAATTTCCTTATGATTCAAGAAAGCACCATTAGCAAATGGTCTTTTGTAATGTCTTCCGAGGACAACATTATAGTAAGCTGGGAAAGGCTTAATTAAGGCGTGTTTCAATCTATCTTCAGCGATATGTGTCATTCCCATCTCTCTAAGTATCTTCGGATGTTTATTTGTTACTTCAATACCTTCGAAAATTGTCTGACCTTTTTCTGCTTTACGAAGCCCTGTAATAGCTTCAACCAGCTCGGTCTGACCATTTCCAGCAACACCCGCTATGCCAACTACCTCGCCTCTTCTGACTTGGAACGATACACCCCTTACAGCATCCAGATGCCTGTTATCTTTGACCCACAGATCTTTTACTTCAAACACGACGTCTTTCGGCTTATGCGGCGCCTTGTCAAGTTTTAAAACAACATCTCGGCCAACCATTGCACGCGCAATTTCTCTTTCGTTCGTCTCTTTTGTTATTAATTCACCAGTAACTCGACCACCGCGCATAACAGTTATTCTATCACTTATTTCCATAACCTCGTTTAATTTGTGAGAAATGAAAAGTATAGTCTTTCCACTGCTTTGCAGATTTCTCATTATGACAAAGAGTTCTTCAACTTCTTGAGGTGTTAAAACAGCTGTTGGTTCGTCCAAAATTATTATATTCGCACCTCTGTAAAGCGTTTTTATGATTTCAACTCTCTGCTGCATTCCAACTGGTATATCTTCTATTTTGGCATCGACATCGACGTACAAGCCGTACTTTTCGGACAATTCTTTGACTTCTTGACGAGCTTTTTTCAAGTCAAAGTTCAGTCCTTTAACCGGTTCATTACCCAAAACAACGTTTTCTGCAACAGTTAGAGTGTTGACAAGCATGAAGTGCTGATGTACCATTCCGATTCCTGCCTTAATCGCGTCACGTGGACCAGTGAAGACCTTTTTCTGACCGTGTATGCGTATCTCTCCGCTATCTGGATGGTACAACCCATAAAGCTGGTTCATCAATGTACTTTTACCTGCACCGTTTTCGCCGACGATAGCGTGTATCTCGCCTTTCTTAATCCTAACGGTTACCCTGTCATTTGCCAAAACACCAGGGAAGCGTTTCGTTATCTCAACCATTTCAACAGCGTACTCTTCGTGGTGCCTAACATCTTTCGTGACTTCTCCGACAACTTCGTTCACTATACGTCCACCTCCAAATCGTTATAAACATATCCGCTTTTCCGCTTTGACAAGCCAGCTTACAATCTGGCAACTGACTTATCAAAACGGGGGCATCCCGCCCCCGGAAGATCAAAACTCGTCAAGCTTTAAAAACACGAAGATTATTTTGGAAGCTTTACGCCCTTTACTGTAAATGCCTTGAGCGCATCTTCTGAATCTGGAACTACTACTTTACCTTCTATAATGAGCTGCTTCAGGTAATCGAGTTCTTTTAATACATTTGGTGCAAGTTTATCAACAATTTCCTTTGTGTATTTCATTTCTGACATCCTTACGCCTTGTTCCTTAAGGCCGAGATTCTTAACTCCACCTTTGAACTGGCCTGTGAATGCCCACTTGACACCGTAGTATCCTGCCATGTCAACACCCTTCATCGCGCTTGTAAGAACAACTCCTGGTGCCATGTAGTCTTGGTCAACGTCAACACCGATTGCGTAGTAAAGAGATTTACCTGCCAATGCATATTTCTTTATGTTTTCTAAGCCTTTACCTGCGAGTTTTTCTGATCTTTCCTTTGCTGCTTCGATAACACCATTACCGCAAGCTCCAGCTGCTGCAAAAATTATGTCAGCACCTTGTGAGAATTGTGAAACAGCGAGGTCTTTACCCTTCTTTGGATCGCTGAATTCATTTGTGTAACCTCTTAAAATAGTTATTTTCTTTCCTTTGAGATCTGTGTAAGCCTTTATACCTGCTTCGTAACCGTATCTGAATCTTTCAACTGGAGGAATAGCAATACCGCCTATGAAACCTACTTTTCCTGTTCTTGTCATCGCAGCTGCTATGTATCCAACTAAGAACGCTGATTCTTGTTCTTTGAAGAGGAAGTTGATAACGTTTGGAAGTTCTTTATCAAACGCTATATCGATTCCCGCAAAGTATACTGTTGGATACTGTTGTGCTACTTTCATGAGTGCATCTGTCATCATGAATCCAACTGCGAATACTATACCACCATCTTTTTCTTTCATAACTTCTTCCGCTGCTTTTGTAAGGTTTGGTATGTAGTCTGACTGTTCTTGGGACATGATAACCTTTGATTCAACCTTGAGTTCTTTCGCTGCCCTTTCGATACCGGCCCACGTGCCGTCGTTGAAAGACTTGTCGCCAAGTCCGCCCGTGTCAGTAACCATAATAGCTTTGAATGAGAATCCAAGTGTCAGAACAACTGCCAAAAGTGCGAAAACCAAAAGTTTCTTCATACTCTCTCCCTCCTCCTTAGGATGTGGTTTTTGTACAGCCAGTAAATACCGAAACCTAATGACACTGCAAGAATGTATGGAACTAACCAATTAACATACATACTTATCGATGGTACACCAACTTGGATAAATACTGTTTGTGTCTTTAACAACGTTAGCAGAGAAACTGCTACAGAGCCTATAAGTGGTACGAAAGCTTCCTCCCTTTTGAGTGCTGTTAAGAATAGTGCCAAAGCCAAGAGTATTGAAGCGGATAAGCCATAAAAG
This sequence comes from Fervidobacterium gondwanense DSM 13020, assembly GCF_900143265.1. Taxonomy (NCBI): domain Bacteria; kingdom Thermotogati; phylum Thermotogota; class Thermotogae; order Thermotogales; family Fervidobacteriaceae; genus Fervidobacterium; species Fervidobacterium gondwanense. The sequence goes on from NZ_FRDJ01000001.1 coordinate 249,538, forward strand.
ACTTTGTAAGTAGGAAGCAGCACGTACGAGGACTTCTTTGTTTTCGCAACAGTGTCAACCAACATCTTTGCGTGCGAACTTTGGAAATTCGACTCGATGAAATCTATGATGTAATTTCTGAAACCATCAGAGCCAACTGATGCGAATTTTGCAAAATCTTTTTCGAAAGCTCTTAAAAGTTTCTGCACTTTGGAAAATCTCTTCGATTCGAAGTATATGAAGTCTTCGATTTCCTTTTTGTGATCCTTTTCATCCGCTCCTATACTTTTTGCATATTGAATCCTTTTTTCAAAATTCTCTGGTACGAACAATTCTTCTGGGAGGTCAAAAGTGTCTATTTCCAAATCGCTTAACAGCGTACTGAACTTCGATACAGATTCGTTTACAATCGTATTATAATCTTTGAGTCTTATTTTTATAACAGAAAGGTCATCTTTGAAGATATCTTCAATTAAACTTCGGTAAAATGGCGAGTTTTCAAATTGTTCTTGCATCAATAAATCTCTTGTTGCAAACGATGGAATGAAAAGAACAACACCAAGAGCGAGGGAAAAAACAAAATATACGTATTCCTTCTTGACTAAGAAATAGAAGAGAGAGAAAAATATGGCAATGGCAAGTACAATTCCATATATCATTCCATCGACTGTCGACTGAATGCTGAAGAACGTTCCTATGTATACAGTTTCAGCTGAAATCATTAATAAGAGAGGAATTTTTACGTTCTTGAATCCAAAGTACCAAACCAAGAATAATATAATGTATGCAACCCATCTAAGCCAGAGATAATTAGCCTTGACAGGTGTTAGGCGAACAAATTCTTTCGCAATCTCATTTTTCAGACCAGCTATCAAACCAAATGTGCTTCTAAAAATTGTTCCACGTGTTCGCATTATCAGTGTTTCCGGGTCAAACTGTTCTGAATTTTGCTGAGCCTCGGTTATTATCTCTGAAATGCTCTTAATTACTTCTGGTTCTTTGATAAGTAAAGCTATAACTTCCTCTTCTTCACCATTGTAGACTGGAGTATAAACGTAATCGCCGATTACGTTCTTTCTCAATTTTTGGAGTTCCTCAGGAATATGTTCTAAATTAATATCCGCACCAAACAAGTACGCTGAAAGATCCTGCGCGTAATTTCCAAAAGCTCCAACTATTCTGAATTGATAATCATTAAAGAAGTCGTTGAAAATTGGGGAACTCTTTATCAATTCACTATCAAACTTTCTGTTGTTAAGTTTTGCTTCCCAGTAGGCAAGAAACATCGCTTTTGCTAACTTTTCCTCATCTGAAGATGCATTTTCGAATGGTTTCAAAGCTTCCAAGTAATCTCCTGTCTTTTTCGTTGTTTCGGTCTTTTCTTTGGAACCTACGAAATATATTTTGAAGAACCTGTAGAGAGGTAGATCTAAATTCACCAAAGAAGAGGTTTCTTTGTAATAATCAGAACTAACTGAAAGGTACGACTTGTAAATCTCTGCTGCCTTCGAAATATCAAGTGCGAAGTTGAGATTTGCGAGTGAAACAAGTATCAGCAATGACACAAAAATAACGTAGGAAAATCTTAGTGAGACTCCTTTACAAGCTCTCTTTTCAAATCCTTCTTTCACTACCTACACCTTCCTTTTCTATGTATTAAATTTCATATTTTGTTCGGCTGTTAGCTCAACGATTATATTATATCACATATGTTCTTTTCAAGTTAACTATTTACGTGATTTGTTATAATGAGTAGTAATGTATAGGTGAAATATCGAGCTTTTTGCAAATATAAGTTCAAAAACAGTAAAAAATCAATTTCCTCTAAAAATAATGGGGGCATGTGCCCCCAAACTTTTAATTTTCCGTCTTCGTTGTGTTTAAAACTCACTCTTCAATTATTATAGCTGCCGTTGGACAGCTGTCCGCAGCATCTTTTGCGCATTCGAGGTCTGTCTCAGGTTGTAATACTTTTGCTTTCATATCGTCGCCAAGTTTGAACACGTCTGGACAGAGATTCTCACAAACACCACAGCCAATGCATGTTGCTTCATCAACTCTAACCTTCATGCTTTAGCACCTCCTTTTCAAAATCAAAAGTATTATAGCACAACTTTTTCTATTGGCAAATGGTACTCATTACTCTACAAATTAAACACATAAAGAAAACGCTTACGAAGATGCATTTCCCGCCTTCTTTTGGAGTTCAATTTCGATTAACTTCATGTGGCCAATCAATCTTTTATCTTCTTGCATTTTCTCTTCGATATTTTTCACAGCACTTATAACCGCAGGGTGACTCTTGGAGAAAATTTCACCAACTTTTCTAGTCGACATACCGAATTTCCTCACCATCAAGTACATGCACAGCTGTCTAGCCATTGCAGTTTTCTTGTCTCTTGAATTCGAAACTAACTCTTCCTTGCTTACACCGAATATTTTAGATGCAGCATCTAATATGTCATGGTCTGTACTCCTTGTGTCCTCGATAAGTACGTCTTTAAGTATAGATTTAGCCGTTGAGACTGTAACCTCTCCATACATGCTCTTGTAAGCAATTAATTTGACAACGGCACCTTTCAATATTCTTATGCTTCCTTTTAGATGTCTTGCCACGTATTCAAGAACCTCATCTGGTACATCAGCTTTTTCTTCATCAACAATTTTCTTCGATATTTTGTACATGGCTTCTTGCGATGGGGTCTTGATTTGAACAACTATTCCCATTTGGAAGCGTGAGATAACCCTGTCTTGGAATTCTTTGAGTTCTTTTGGAGATCTATCTGAGCAGACTATAATCTGTTTTCCTGATTCGTACAGAGTATTAAACGTGTGGAAGAGTTCTATCTGAACTCCTTTTTTTCCAGCAAGGAACTGAATATCGTCTATGACAAGTACGTCTATTTTTTTTCTATATCTCTCCCTAAATTCTTCCATGTTTCCTGTCTTCAGCTTTGTCACAAGTTCGTTCATAAAGCTTTCGCTTGTGAGATATGCATATCTCAGATCAGGGTTGTTTGAAAGCAAGTAATTGCCATAGGCCTGCACAAGGTGTGTCTTCCCCATCCCCGCCTCACTATGTATAAATATCGGGTTGTAAGTCCCAGGTTTTTTCGCAGCTTCGAGCAATACATTATATGCAAATTGGTTGAATTCATCGACAACAAAGTTGTCAAAAGTGTATTTTGGATTGAGCGGTGTTATCAAAACTGGTTTTTTTCTGACAAGTGCTACGTTGTCAGAAACAATCTCAGAGTTGTCAGAAAGGCTTATCGGTGCGTCAACTATTTCATACGTTGCACCGGGACCAAGTACCTCACCGACAACTTTTCTCAATATCTTATCGAACTTTTTTTCGATATATCCTTTAATAAAGAGATTGCCCACCTCAAAAACAACGTGGTTCTCTTCTATTCTTTTGACAGAAAAATCAATAAACCAGTGTTCCCATTGCTGTCTGCTGACTTTTTCTTTTAACAAGGAGAGCAATTTTTCTTTGTTCATAAAAACACCTCGAAGATTACATAAATTTAACTCATCAAAATGTATAAGGATGGGGCATTGAGTATTATCTCACAGGTGCGTGTTAAAATTCAAGACAAATTTTATGTTAACATATGAATGATATCTTCCTAATGAAAATGCCATATGACAATGTATTACGATTTTGTTTAACGCAGCTAACTATATATGCTCCATCTTATCCGTATTGATATTTTGCAAATAGAAAATTAAACATAAAATGTTTCTATTTTCCGTTAGAGGGATTCATTCGCAGACGAACTCTTGATTATGCTCAAGTATGCAATTGTATGCTCTGCTTTGCCTGACTTTATATCGTAAATCGAATACGCTATAATTATCTAAGGGGTGGGGTGTATGAAAAGGATTTATATCTCTTTCGATTTCGAAGGACTTGCTGGTATAACAAGCTGGAGCGATGTCGATAAGAGGAGCCCTGATTACAAGAGAAAAGAAATGCTAACTCAATTACGCGCATTTTTAAGTGGGCTTGGTGACTGTGAGATAACGCTTGTAGATTCTCATGCCAGTGGTGACAACATCCCTTGGGAAATAACAGATGAGTTTCCAAATGTAAATCTTGTAAGTGGTGGTATTAGACCTTACTATATGATGTACGGAATTGATAGTTCTTTTGATTTTGCCGTTTTCTTCGGCTATCACGCCGGAATTGGAACGTTGAATGCAAATATGGATCACACTTATTCAAGTTCTTCCATACACAACATATGGATCAACGGAATAGCGATGAACGAAGCTTTAATAAATGCAGCATACGCTGGGCTTTATGGTGTGCCTGTTGGATGTATTGTTGGGGATGACAAAGTTGTTGAGCAAACCAAACCATTGCTGAATAAGACGATTTATATTCAAACCAAGACATCTATTGGACGACACAGCGCTATTATGAAGCCTATGAAGAATCTTCTTCAAGAAATAGAAGAAACAGCAAAGGTACTTTCAAAGAAAGAACGAAGCAACTTTGAGATTTTCACATTCAAATCGCCAGTAGAAATGCTTGTAGAGTTTTCTGACACGCTGAGAGCAGATTTAGTTTCATCAATGCCACTTGTGGAAAGGTTAGATGGCAGAAGAGTAAGAATTATGAATGATGACTACAAGGTAATCTTTGAAGCGCTTCTCGCAATGACGTACATATGTGCTGCTGCTCGAATACTCATTTAACGAAATTATTTGCTAAGACTATACAACTTGGAGGTGTTGTTGAATGCTTAGGAGCCTAAACGACATCATTGAGATGGCAAAGGGCAAGAATAAGGTAATTGCGATCGCTGGTGCTGAAGACAAAGAAGCTATAAAAGCTGTACATGAAGCTAGTGAGCTCGGCGTTTCCGCACTGTTGTTTGGTAAGAAGGAGATTATAGAGAAGAACCTGGCAGAAGTCGGCGCCGATTTTCCAATAATAGACTGCAGAACAGACGAGGAATCTTCAAAAGAAGCTGTGAAAGCTGTTGTCGAAGGAAGAGCGCACATAGTAATGAAAGGGCTCGTAAAGACTTCAACGCTTTTGAAAGCTGTTCTTGACAAAGAATGTGGCTTGAGAACTGATAGGTTGCTCTCACACGTTGCAGTCGTTGAAGTGCCTGGTGTGAATAGGTTGATCTTCATAACCGATGGCGGAATGGTTATTAAACCAACTTTGGAGCAGAAAGTTCAAATCATTGAAAATGCAGTTTCAGTGGCAAAAAAACTTGGATACGAGATGCCGAAAGTCGGGCTCATCGCTGCTGTTGAGACTGTAAACCCAGATATGCCTGAGACACTCGAAGCATCTGTAATTGCGAAGATGAATGAAAGGGGCCAGATTAAGAATTGTAAGATAGATGGGCCTCTCGGAATCGACAACGCTTTGAGTGTCTACGCTGCGGAAGTAAAAGGTGTTAAGGGTGATGTTGCGGGACATGCTGATATATTGGTTGTTCCTGATATACACAGCGGAAACTTCCTCGGAAAATCCGCTGTATATTTTGCAAACGGCAGAATTGCAGGTATAATAGCTGGAGCCAAAGCACCTGTAATCGTCATATCAAGAGCTGATACAAGCGATTCAAAGTTTGCTTCCATAGCTCTTGCTATCGCTCTTTCGTGAACTGATATAATAATCTGATTGATAACCACAGAGTACACGGAGGTGTTTCGATGAAAAAGTTGGCAGTTGTTGCAATAGGTGGTAACGCGGTAAACAGACCTGGTGAAGAAGCTACGGCGGAAAACATGATGAAGAATCTTTCAGAAACGGCGCACTTCTTGGTGTCGATGTTAGATGAATACGATATCGTAATAACTCATGGCAACGGTCCTCAAGTTGGCAATATACTCGTACAACAAGACCTCGCAAAACATGTTATACCACCATTCCCACTTGACGTTAATGATGCGCAAACACAAGGAAGTCTTGGTTACATGATAGCACTGACATTGGGCAACGAGCTTAGGAAAAAGAATATCGAAAGGCAGATTGCTGCAGTAGTAACGCAAATCGTTGTTGACAAGAACGACCCAGGTTTCCAAAAACCAAGTAAGCCGGTGGGACCGTTCTATTCAAAAGAAGAGGCGGAGAAACTCCATCAAGAGAAAGGATGGATAATGAAAGAGGACGCTGGTCGTGGTTGGAGAAGAGTTGTTCCATCTCCAATTCCTCTTGATATAGTAGAGAAAGATGTCATAAAAACGTTGGTCGAAAAAGATGTTATCGTCATCGCAGCTGGTGGCGGAGGTATACCAGTCATTCAAGAAAATGGCGCGCTTAAGGGTGTCGAAGCGGTTATAGACAAAGACAGAGCAAGTGCACTTTTGGCAAAAGAGATCGAAGCGGATATATTGATAATACTTACAGGCGTTGAAAAGGTATGCGTAAACTTCAAAAAGCCAGATCAAAGAGAACTCGACCATCTGACAGTTGAAGAAGCAAAGAAATATCTTGATGAAGGACAGTTCCCATCTGGAAGCATGGGTCCAAAGGTTGAAGCAGCTATCGATTTTGTGACCTCTACAGGTAGAGAATGTCTTATTACCGATATGGCTGTTCTCGATAAGGCTTTGAAAGGTCTTACAGGAACAAGAATAACAAAATAGTATGCTTAAGTAGACATTTTACAACTAAAAGCAGGGCAGGTTAGCACCTCCCTGCTTTTTTGTTTTGTTCATCAAAATACCGTTAATCTCAAATGTAAACATTATGTTAAATTATACTATACTTCAGTATATATCTCATAAATGTCTGAAAATAGCATAAATACTATATTTTCGAACGTATACTCAAATATATGAAAATTGCAATTTGCACACGATTTGTTCTACAATGTAGATAGGTTTTTTCTAATTAGCGGAGCGGAGTTGAGTACAGAAGATATGAATAGGCTGTATAGTGAGCGTCACATCCCGGTTTTGTTGAACGAAGTTGTTGACAACTTAGTGTGGAAGCCGGACGGGGTGTACGTAGATTGTACGGTAGGAGAAGGGGGACACACCCAAGCGATAGCGGAGCGGATAGCAGCAAGTGGTGGTAAAGTTATTGGTTTAGACGTTGATAGCGAAGTGTTGCAGATAGCGGAGCGAAATCTGGAAGCCCACCCGAATGTCCAGCTCTTTAAATTCTCCTACGTTGAATTGCCCGTCTTGCTGAACCTATTGCAAGTCCATAAAGTTGATGGACTTCTTGTTGATTTAGGGGTGTCTACCTACCAGCTTAAAGCAGAAGGTAGAGGTTTTTCGTTTAACCAAGACGAACCTCTCGATATGAGGATGAACCTCGAAAATGACTTGACCGCCTATGATGTTGTTAATACCTACCCGGAAGAAAAATTAGCCGATATTATATATTCATATGGCGAAGAGAATTTTGCGCGCAGGATCGCACGCTCCATTGTGCAGAGTAGGCCTATACATACCACTCGAGAACTTGTTGAAGCGATAAGACGCGCTTTGCCATACAAGGAAATTCATGGTAGAAAAAGGCATTTTGCAACAAAAACATTCCAAGCAATTCGAATAGAAGTGAATAAAGAACTGGAAAATATAACGAAGTTTTTGTCTTTTGCTCCAGACTTTTTGTCACACGGAGGAAAGCTTGCAATAATATCGTTCCATTCACTTGAAGATAGGCTTGTTAAGCATGCGTTTAAGGATGATCCGAGACTAAAACCATTGGGAGATTTCATTGCACCAAGCTTGGAAGAAATATCAGTTAATCCAAGATCCAGGAGTGCAAAACTCAGAATAGCGGAGAGGGTATAGAGGATTATTTCTTAGAAAGCTTTTTGTTTTCTTTTGTTTATTGAGTGTTTAAGATTAAAAAAGAACTTTCAGCGGAGAGGGTGTTTCTGCCATCTTTGTTTTTCGGCAGAGATTTTGGGTACTTAATTAAGGAACATATCAGCGGAGCGAAGGGGGATATGTAGTATGACACTTGTCAGGAGCAAGCGGAGAGAAGAAGCTCTGGAAGGTTTGCGTGAGGAGCGAAGGGTTCTCGTAACTTTCAAACTTGTTTTACCATGGGTTTTACTACTTTCACTTATTGTCGTAACTTATGCTCTAAACGTCAAGACAGCCGAACTTTCGAGGCAGGTTGAGATGTACAGGAAGAACTTAGGCGTTTTAGAAGAACAGACAGAGGCACTTGATGTACAGATCTCGAAATTAATCTTAGGACGTGATGTGGTAAATTGAGCAGACTTCGCTACAAACTCGTATTAGTCTTACTAACAGCATTTATATCGTTCTTAAATCTAAAGGTATATATTAATATCTCGACTAATCAGTATGCCGTTAAGAGCGTTACGCCTGCTCTACGCGGGAGCATTTATGACTCACGTGGCCGATTGTTAGCCACTAGTGAGATAGTGTACACCGCATACCTTGATTTAGATTATCTAAGAAGTTTTGCCGGTAATGGTTTCAAAAAGGATCCGGATTTTGTAAAGATGCTCATGAATTTTGGAATTGCTGAAAAGATTTCCGAACTCGACAGCAGAAAGATCTTGCGCCTTGGAAGTGTCCAAAAAAGGGAAGAGGCTATCAAAAAGATTCCAACCATATATTTAAAATTCGTCTCGATAGAGCCGGAAGAAAGGCGGAACAGTATTTCAGATTTTGGGCTTTCAATGATTATCGGAAAGACAGATCAAAGATATGGAATATCTGGAGTTGAAGCGTACTTTGACAAGATATTGAGACCTGTAAGAAACGGTATAGTCCAGATGAATTACTCAGGTTTCTTGGGTAGAAGAATAAACACTTTGTCCATCGATCCTCAAAATGGAAAGAATGTGCGGATTACAATAGATAGTGGTCTCCAACGCGAACTGTACAAGCTCGCCAGTGATTACAAGGAAAAGAAGCAAGCAACAGAAGTTGGAATACTCATAATGGAAAGTAAGACAGGTAAACTCCGCGTAGCACTCACCACTCAAAGTTGGCCCACATACTACATGGGTTATATCGAACCGGGTTCTACGATAAAACCTATCCTCTTTGCATCAGCTATAGAGCTTGGGTTGGTCAACAGCGATAGCCATTTCTACTGCCCGGGTTACGTTCAGCCAATTGAAGGTCTTGATCTGAAAATAAAAGACCTCGAGGTGCATAAGGACATTAACCTCTACGATGGTTTAGTCCATTCTTGTAATGTTGCCTCCGTTTTAACGGTTAAGAAGATAGTCGATACATTCGGTACCGAAAAATTGTACGAAGTCCTCTCGTCATTCGGCTTTGGAAAAGAAACCGGAATAGAGCTTTCAGGAGAGATACCTGGCAAACTGAATCCACCCGACAAGTGGTACAGAGCTGACTGGGCATTTATTGGTATAGGCCAATCGATAGGTGTTACACCAATTCAGCTGCTCGCGGCTTTTAATACGATCGTAAACGATGGCGAATATGTCCAGCCAACGTTAGACGATGAGAAGGTCCCAAACAAGAAAAGACTCCTTTCGAAAAACACCACTAACATAGTTAAAAATATGCTTTTTGATGTCGTAGAGAAAGGTACAGGTATCAATGCGAGAATTGAGGGAATCAAGATATTGGGAAAGACGGGAACGGCTCAGAAGAATCAGAAGAAAGACGTTACAGCGATCTTTGTCGGGCAAGTGTATTTAGATATACCCTATACTGTAATGGTATGGGTTGATTCACCGCAGAGTGAGAAGCTAAGCAGTATAGTCGCTGCACCGTTTTTCAAAGATGTGGTACTGAAAATCAAAGAATTTCAGGATAAATATGAGAAGAAAAACATCAGCGATTTTTCCTCTCTTCCGGATATGAAAGGCTGGACACTTAAACATGTAAATGAATTTTTGAAGTCAAGCACAACAACGGACATAGCAGTTCGAATTCATTCGCGTGGCCTATATGTTTCCAACTATACATTATCAACCACGAACGAAGCAACGGTTATCGACCTGTGGTTAACACCCACCCCACCAATAGATTAATAATGACTTCTTGTTCATCAATATCTACGATTTACAAAATAGTTACACAATTTTCACCATGAAAATTCCTTATTTGATAAAATATCCAATGTATATTGCCGTAGATTGCAGGTAAAATAAAGTCCACTAAGGACGCCTGCAGGAGGCACAGAAGGTTGGAACTGCTCAGCACTTCATATAGTGTGGCAGTTTTTGTATCCTTCTGTATGCCTCGAAAAGAGGCATTTTTTATTTCTATGGGAGGTGAAGATGTGCTTAGAAGACCTGAAAAGGAGCAGTTAGTTAGTGAATTGACAGAAGAGTTTAAAGGTGCTTCCTTGGTTCTTTTTACCGATTTCACAGGACTGAGCGTTGCACAGATGACCAAACTTAGAAGAGCTTTAAGAGAGAGGTTCGGAAACGACGCGAGGCTCACAGTTGTAAAGAACACACTTTTGAGAATGGCTCTTAAGGATGCAGAGTACGATGTTGAACACGAAAAAGTATTCTTCGGACCAACAGCTGTACTCTACGTCAAAGCCGGTGACCCCGTTGAAGCTATAAAAGTTTTCTACAACTTCGTAAAAGAGAACAAGGGTACGCCTGTCTGCAAGGGATTGTATCTCGAGAAGAAGTTCTTCGCGGGCGAACAGCTTGAAGACCTTTCAAAGCTTCCTTCAAGAGAGCAGCTCCTCGCAATGGTCGTTGGTGGTATCCAAGGTCCAATCAGAGGGCTTGTCAATTCTCTCGCAGGTGTGCTTAGAAGTGTGCTTTACGCTCTTAACGCAATTAAGGAAAAGAAAGAAAATCAGTAAGTGGTAAGAAAAATCAAACCTTAAGGAAGGTTCAAAACTTATAGGAGGTGTATATTATGACATTGGAAGAACTCGTAAAAGCTATTGAGTCTTTGACGGTTGCAGAACTTGCGGAACTCGTTAAGATGCTCGAAGAAAGATTTGGCGTAAGCGCAGCAGCTCCAGTAATGGCAGCAATGCCAGTGGCAGCAGCGGCAGCACCAGCAGCGGCAGTAGAAGAAAAGGATACATTTGACGTTCTCCTCAAGAGCTTCGGTGCAAAGAAAGTCGAAGTCATCAAAGTTGTAAGAGAAATCACAGGACTTGGCCTTAAGGAAGCAAAAGACCTTGTTGAAAAAGCAGGCGCAGCAGATGCATTCATTAAACAGGGTGTAAAGAAGGAAGAAGCAGAAGACATCAAGAAGAAGATTACAGAAGTCGGCGGAGAAGTTGAAATAAAGTAACAGATTTTTCTAAACAAAGAATATTATGTATCAAACCCCGCACAAGACTGTACAGTGCGGGGTTTTTGTGTTTTAATATATAATTGGCATATTATTGACCTCATAATCTGTGATTTCTGCCACAAGTAGTTCAGATATCGCTTAAAAACACAATCCTTGAAATTTGCCGTTCATAAGTAAGGCATTTTTTCTGACGGCTTTTTATTTTTTGAGCAATTCTTTTCCCCCTCAAAATGTAATTGCCAACCACTTACGTATCGACACTAAGGAAGAGGTGATCGTGTTGAAAACCTATCAAGTTGGTAAGAGAACAAGGTATTCCTTCGGCAGGGTAGATGAGATTATTGAAGTCCCCGACCTCGTGGAAATCCAGCACAAATCCTTCAAGGAGCTCTTAGACAAGGGCATTTTGCGCATTCTCAAGAAGTTCAGTCCCATCACATCAGCAAAGACAGAAGGTCGACGCGAAAAAGGTTTTAGTCTCGAATTCGTTGGATTTCGTGTGGGAGAACCACTTCACTCTGTTGAGGAATGTAAACAGAGACTTTTAACATATGTTGCCCCATTCTATGCAACAGTCCGCGTGACAGATCTTTCAACCGGTGAAATGCGTGAAGAGGAAGTTAGTCTCGGTAATTATCCAATCATGACCCAAAACCAAACATTTGTTATAAATGGTGTTGAAAGAGTTGTGGTGAGCCAGCTCGTCAGGAGTCCTGGCGTGTACTTTGTAGAAGAGCCTACAAAGAACATCGGTTCGAAACCAATATATTTAGCTCACTTCTTGCCGGTAAGAGGTGTTTGGCTCGAAATATTACTCAACCTCAACGATGAAACGCTATACGCTCGAATAGATAGAAGAAAGAAACTGAATCTTTTCTTGGTTTTGAAGACCTTAGGTTACCAAAATGACTTGGATATTCTTTCGTTGTTCCCAAGCTACATAGATGTTGAAGATGACTATACTTTAAAACATTCCGAAGGAATAATCATTTTGGAAAATGTTGTTTCCAAATCAGGTGACATCCTTGCGGAAAAAGGTTCTATACTTACCCCTACACTTATAGATGTGTTGCGTGAACATGGAATAGATAAGATAAAAGTTGTTAACAAGTACATTTTTAAGACATATGCGAAACTGAAAGAACGCCTGAAAATGCCGTTAGAGGAAAATATAAGCGAGCTGAGGGCGTATATGGAAATATACAAGGAACTGCGCCCTGGCGAAGTATTCAGATACAATGCAGCCAAGTCTTACTGGAACAACCTTTACTTCAACGATGAGCGCTTTGAGTTGACAGAAGTCGGACGTTATAAGATGAACAAGAAACTTACAAATAGCTACAGAAAGTTCCTTGTAGAAATTGAAAATAGATCCCCGAAGAGCGTTGAGAATATAGAGTACAACGAGAACTCCAATGCCTTGACACCGATGGATATAGTACTCGTTGTAAGAATGCTTCTTGATGTAGAGAAACATCCAGAAACTCTTGATACGAAAGACCATTTGGCGAATAAGAGAGTTAAAGATGTCGGTGAACTGATAGGCTCTGAATTTGAAAGAGCGTTCTCTAAGTCGGTCCACCAGATACAAGAAAAGCTTGCAACTTACACAAGCTTAGATAAGATTTCTATTCCAAGTCTTATAAACCTTAGAAATGTAATCGCTTCTTTGAACAGTTTCTTTGCCACGAATCCGCTGTCTCAGTTCATGGACCAAGTAAACCCGATCGCTGAATTGACACACAAAAGAAGGCTTACGGCTGTTGGTCCTGGCGGTTTGAAGAGAGAAAGGGCGAGGTTCGAAGTTCGTGACGTTCACCACTCGCATTATGGAAGAATGTGTCCGATCGAAACGCCAGAAGGTGGAAATATAGGTCTTATTACATCGCTTTCTGTTTATGCGACAACCGATAAGTTTGGTTTCTTGGTAACACCGTACAGACGCGTTGTGAACGGTAAGATTACAAATGAAGTTGTCTATCTCGCAGCGGACGAAGAAGAAAATTACAAAATTGCATCATCAACAATTGCAAGAAATGATGAAGGCAACATTCTCCAAGAGAGAGTGCCGGTCAGGTACCTCGAAAAGATTGTCTACGTGCATAGAGACGAGGTTGAATTCGTCGATATTTCACCAAAACAAATCGTCAGCGTCACAACTGCTCTTATTCCGTTCCTTGAACACGATGACGCTAACCGTGCCCTTATGGGTTCAAACATGCAAAGGCAGGCTGTTCCTCTCATAAAACCGCAAGCACCTCTCGTAGGAACTGGAATGGAATATCCTGCAGCTATCTACTCAGGACATGTGGTACTGGCGAAAAACGATGGAATAGTTAAAAAAGTCGACGGAAGGAAAATAATTGTCCACAGAACGGATGAAAACGGTAACCCAATGTACGATAGAAACGGTAACCCGGTTATAGATGAGTACACATTGTTGAAGTACGTGAGATCTAACCAAGACACATGCATCAACCAAAAACCTATAGTAGACGCTGGAGAGTTCGTCAAGAAGGGCACGCCGATAGCCGATGGCCCAGCGACAGATAACGGAGAACTTGCACTCGGTAGGAACGTGTTAGTCGCGTTCTTGCCATGGGAAGGCTACAACTTTGAAGACGCTATACTCGTAAGCGAAGAGCTCCTTGAAGACGATGCATTCACATCTGTACACGTTGAAGTTTACGAAACAACGGCACGCGAAACGCGAGTCGGTCCAGAGGAAATAACCTCAGAAATACCCAACGTTTCAAAAGAAAACCTCAGAAATCTCGATGAGAACGGAATAATAAGGATAGGTGCTTACGTTGGTAAGCAGAAATACTTTACATCGCAAGACATCCTTGTTGGTAAAGTAACACCAAAAGGTGAAAGCGACGCAAGTCCTGAAGAAAAGATAATGAGATCCGTCTTCGGTGAAAAAGGTAAAGACGTTAAAGATTCTTCATTGAGAGTCCCACACGGCGTTGAAGGAAGAATCATTGGCGTTCACGTGTTCCATAAGGAAGAAGTTGGAGACTTAGGACCTGGTGTGAATACGCTTGTTAGAGTCTATCTGGCAACTAGGAAACCGCTTGACGTTGGTGATAAGCTCGCAGGTAGGCACGGTAACAAAGGTGTTGTATCGATGATATTACCGAAAGAAGACATGCCGTTCTTACCAGACGGAACTCCGGTCCAAATAGTGCTCAGTCCACTTGGCGTTCCATCACGTATGAACATCGGTCAGGTGCTTGAGACATCTCTCGGTTGGCTTGCCAAGTTGACGAACAGGCACTTCGCGACGCCAGTGTTTGACGGTGCAAAAGAAGATCAAATTTTGCCTGAACTGTACAAAGTAAGGGAACAGCTCAACTTGCACCATGGTGATGATCCAGCAAATCCTACGGGTAAGGTGATTTTGAGAGATGGAAGGACGGGTAAAGAATTCGATTCACCTGTGCTCGTCGGCTATATGTACATTATGAAGCTCATACACATAGCAAGAGACAAGATACACGCACGCGCAACAGGTCCATACTCACTTATTCACCAACAACCACTCGGTGGTAAGGCTCAATTCGGTGGTCAAAGGTTCGGTGAAATGGAAGTTTGGGCACTTGAAGCTTACGGAGCATCCTACACGCTGAATGAAATGCTCACGGTAAAAAGTGATGATATCAGAGGTCGTACAGAAGTTTACAAGGCAATCATGAAAGGCAAGAACTTGCCAGAACCAGGATTGCCAGAAAGCTTCAAAGTTCTTGTCAGAGAATTGAAAGGTCTTGCTTTGGATGTGCGTGTCTACGATGAGCATGGAAATGAAATAGATGTCGAAAAGCTATAATATATTGTTCAAAACACGAGTCTTTTAAAAGGCGCTTGTAAATAGTAACTTCTTAATCGGAAAGCGAACCGTTTAACTTTTTTACCCGACGTTAAGAGGAGGGAAAATGAATGAGTTCTTCTTTTAAGAGAAAAATCGCAAAAGTGAAAGTTTCCGTAGCATCGCCCGATGTTGTCAGGATATGGTCAAGCGGAGAAGTTAAGAAAGCCGAGACGATCAATTACCGTACCTTTAAGCCAGAAAAAGAAGGTTTGTTCTGTGAAAGGATATTCGGACCTGTAAAAGACTACGAATGTGCTTGTGGAAAGTACAGCGGAAAGAAGTACGAAGGTACGGTTTGTGAAAAGTGTGGTGTAAGGGTCGAGTCAAAAGAAGCAAGAAGGAGAAGATTCGGTCATATAGAGCTTGCTGCACCTGTTACACACGTTTGGTATCTTAAAAACACCCCAAGTGTCATAGCGACACTTTTGGATATGACCGTAAAAGATATTGAAAACATAGTCTACTTTGGCAGCAGGCGTGTGAATGAAAGGGTCGTCATCGTAACCGATCCAAAAAATACGTTATTTGTCAAAGGTTCCATACTGAACCAAACGGAATACGAAATATATGCTAAAAAGTGGGATTTTGAAGTCTCGCCAGCATATATTGTCAAAGAACCAAGGACACCGCTTATCTCTGATATAGACGGGGAAGTCCACCTCAAGCACGAAAGAACGCACACAGACAGGGATTTAACTTGGATCACAGTCAAGAACGTTATGCGAACTGAACTCAGGCTTTACACTGGTATGGAATTGAAAGTAAAAGACGGGGATTTTGTAAACCAAGGTGACGAGATAGTTCCAGAAAAGCACGTTAACGCAATATTTGCACCATTCGACGGAACAGTTGAAGTGGATCAGTTCTCAGAAAGTGTAACGATTAATCCTTTGCCAACGAGTAAGAATACACCAATAACGTTCTCTTTACCTTATGGCGTAAGAGCTCTTGTCAAAAACGGAGATAAGGTAAAGAAAGGGCAGCAATTGACAACGGAAACGATACTGCCAAGGTTGATAGCACCTGTTTCCGGTACTATTAGATACAGTAAGCAACTCAATTTGAGGCCACTGGAAAATGGCTCGTATGAAGTTATAACCACTGGTGAGCTGTACATAGAAAACGTTCAGCATACAAAGACCTATCCCGTCTTTGAAGGTGCTCTTGTCTACGTACAAGACGGTGAAACAGTAAGAGCTGGCGATGTACTGGCTGATAGATTCTTATTTGAAGATGAAAAATTAACGGCAGAGGAGTACAAGCTTTTCAGCCAGCACTACCATGGAATGTTCGTTGTTGAAGAGCAAATCGAAAACGATAAACCAATAATGGTAATTACACAAATAGACTCAGACGTTGCACAAGAAACAGGATTAACGAAAGGGCAGATAATTACTCAACAGGACTACGAAGCATACAGCATGATATACCCTGGGAAGATAGAAGCAGAGACAGGTGCTGCCGCAATTAAGAAATTACTCCAACAGCTCGATCTCGAAGTGATGAAGGCAGAGATAGAGAACGAACTCAACAACATACCAAAGAGCAGTGTTAGGGCTAAGAAGTTATTGAAGAAATTGAAGATAGTGAAGGATCTTATCGACAGTGAAACGAAACCTGAATGGATGGTCCTCGAAGTCTTGCCAGTCGTTCCACCGGAAATCCGTCCGATGATTCAGATCGACGGTGGAAGGTTTGCAACGACTGACCTAAATGACCTTTACAGAAGAGTACTGATGAGAAACAACAGGCTCAGAAGATTGTATGAAATGAACGCACCTGAAGTTATAGTAAGAAACGAAAAGCGTATGCTTCAAGAAGCTGTCGATAATTTGATCTTCAATGGAAAGATAGGTAAGGCTTACGCAGATAGAAATGGCAGACCTTTAAAATCGCTCACAGACTTGATAAGAGGTAAGAAAGGTAGATTCAGAAGAAATCTCTTAGGTAAGCGTGTCGACTACTCCGGACGTGCTGTCATAGTCGTCGGTCCGCACCTCAAGATACATGAGTGTGGTTTGCCAAAGAAGATGGCACTCGAGCTCTTTGAGCCATTTGTGATCGCAGAACTTTCAAAAGAAGAAAACGTTGAAGCAACACAGACAAAAGTCAAGAAATACAGAAAAGAGCTCCAAAGAGAAGACCCGAAGGCTTGGGAAAAGCTCGAAAAAGTTATCCAAGGTAAGGTCGTCCTTCTCAACCGTGCTCCAACACTTCATAGAATGTCAATACAAGCCTTCGAACCGAAATTAATTGAAGGCAATGCTATACAGCTGCATCCGCTTGTATGTCCACCGTTTAACGCAGACTTCGATGGTGACCAGATGGCAGTCCACCTACCACTTTCACCTGCTGCACAAGCGGAAGCAAGGTTATTGATGCTTTCAAGGTACAACATAATCTCTCCAGCGCACGGAAAACCGATATCGATGCCAGGTAAGGATATCGTAGCTGGTGTTTACTACTTAACGATGGTCGGAAAAGACTACGACAAAATTCAACCAGAAGAGATCAAATGGAAATTCGCAAGCTCCGAAGAAGCGGAAATAGCTTATGAATTTGGATATATAAAACTACACGAACCTTTACTAATTAACATCGATGGCAAAGTAATAAAAACAACGTTTGGAAGGGTCATATTCAACGCCATATTGCCAGAAGAACTCAGAGACTACAACAAGACGATTGGTAAGAACGGAATCAAGGATGTCGTGTACAAAACATTCAAAACGCACGGAATCGATAGAACAGCGGACTTGCTCGATGACATAAAAACTCTTGGTTTCCACTACGCAACAGTATCCGGTCTTACTATAAGTTTGAAAGACTTCTTGATTTCGCCTAAGAAAGACGAAATAATAGGCGAAGCTATGAAGAAGATAGAAGAAATAGAAAGGCTCTACGAAGAAGGTCTTCTTAGCGATGATGAAAGATACAAGGAAACGATCAAGATTTGGACGAAGACTACGGATCTTGTCCAGGAAGAAACATACAAATACCTCGGTGAGAATCCGTTCAACCCAGTATACATAATGGTCGATTCTGGAGCAAGAGGTAACAAAGACCAGCTTAAGCAGCTTTCAGGTATGCGCGGTCTTATGGCTGACCCATCAGGAAGAACGATCGAGATTCCAATTATCTCTAACTTCCGCGAAGGATTGTCAGTTCTTGAGTTCTTCATCAGTACGCACGGTGCAAGAAAGGGATCCGCAGACACGGCATTGAGGACAAGTTCTGCAGGATATCTTACAAGAAGGCTCGTGGATGTTGTTCAAAGTGTCGTCGTCTCACAACCTGACTGTGGTACTCACGAAGGCGTTAGAGCTTCCAAGATGAAGAGCTCTGACAACTTCGTAGTTGAAAAGATCGAAGACTTCATATTCGGCAGATTACTCGCAAAACCTGTTTATGATCCAGGTACGGGTGACGTACTCGTTAATCCTGAAACAGGAAAAGTGTATGTCAAAGATACTGTTATCTATGATGAAGATGCTAAGTTCCTTTCAAATTACAAGAAGCGCGTGCCAGTTGCTGAAGAAAGAATCTTAGATTTGACAAAGGTAGAATTGCCTGAGGTATATGCTGAGCTCGCAGAAGATGTCGATCTGGGTTCTGAAACGTTAGTTAGCGAAACAGAAATTGACTGGGAAGTAATAAAGAAACTTAGAGAAGCGAATGTAAAATCCGTAAAGATAAGACTCTATCCAATCGTTGGAAACGTCGTTGCAGAAGAAATCATATGGGATAAAGATAGAAAGAGACAATTAGCTGTTGAAGAGGAACAAATCGATTCGAACCTTGCAAAATTGCTCGCAGAAAACAACATCGAAAGCATAGTTGTTAGGCCGGAGATATACGTCAGGTCACCACTTACATGTGAGTCAGAGCATGGCATTTGTGCTAAGTGTTACGGATTGGACCTTTCAAACCACAAAGTTGTGAACGTTGGCGAATCAGTAGGTATCATCGCTGCACAATCAATCGGTGAACCAGGTACACAGCTCACAATGAGAACTTTCCACACTGGTGGTATCGCAACAACAGCAGACATCACGCAAGGTTTGCCAAGGGTCGAAGAGCTATTCGAAGCTCGAAAGAAGACAAAGGATCCAGAAGGTATATTCTCCAAAGTAAAAGGTACAGTTGTCGACATCTCTCAAGACGAACCAAAGAAGATATACGTACAAGACGAACTTGGATCCATACATGAATACGTTGTACCTTCAAGAGTGAGAATTAACGTAACCGTTGGGCAAAAAGTTCTCCCTGGTCAGTCACTTACAAGCGGCTCACTCAAGGTGAGAAGGATACTTGAAGAACTTGGTGTTGAAGACACAGCAACGTATCTGCTTAAAGAAATCAAGAAGGTTTACGTACAACAAGGTGTCGATATTCACGACAAACACTTTGAGCTTATAATCAAACAGATGCTCAACAAGGTCGAAGTCATCGAGTCCGGTGACACCGACTTCTTGCCAGGTGATCTTGTGCCAATCGCTCTGATCAACAAAGTGAACAAGGAAATCATGGAAAACAACGCAAAGATAGAGCTTAACAGAAAGAGACTCATTGAAAAAACTATAGCAAGGCACATATTAATAAAGAACGAAGAAGGCATTGTCGAAGAAATAGCCAAAGAAGGCGATGAGGTGACGGAAGAACTGCTCGAAAAACTCATCAACTTCGGAGTAAAAGAGGTTGTTGTACTAAACCATGACAAAGAGAAAGAAGTATACCAGATACTTCCAAAAGAAACAGCAAAATACAGAAGGAAATTGCTCAGAATCACACAAGCATCGCTTGAATACGAAGGCTGGCTGAGTGCGGCAAGTTTCCAGCAGACACAACAGGTCCTTACCGATGCGGCAATCAAAGGTGCGTTAGACACGCTAAGAGGTCTCAAAGAAAACGTCATCGTAGGACAGCTGATACCAGCAGGTACAGGATTTGAAATCTTCGCAAACGTCCAGTATGAGGAAACACCAAGACATGCAAAAGAAGAAAAGGAAAAATTAGCATGATTGACACAACAACTTTCGAAGAAATTTTAGAGCAAAAAATTAAAATTAAGCGGTACCCAGCAGGGTACCGCTTTTGCTCATTTTCTATAAATTACAAAAGAAGTTGGCGTTTCCCATAGTCTTATTTCTGAGAGTTTGTACCTTTCATTGCTCAGATGTGGTTCAAGCTTTTTCCATATCCACTCAGCAATATTCTCGGCACTTGGCTGAGGGATTATCTCATTTATGTACGCATGGTCAAGATAGTTCAGCACTTCTCTCTTAACAATTTCCTTAAGCTCGACAAAATCAATTACCATACCCTCTCTGTCTTTTTCACCACACACCATGATTTGAAGTTTGTAAGTATGCCCATGCAATTTCTCACATTTTCCGTGATACTCAACTAAATTATGTGCAGCATCGAAAGTGAATTCTTTAACCACGCACAACATAATGTCCATTCCACCCTTTCATTATGTTCGTATCGAACTCGAACGGGAATTTAACAGGTGCATTCTCAAGTGCCGATTTGTAAATTGCGAGGACTATCTCTACTGCCTTTCTTCCTTCTCTTCCCGGTATTTTCGGTTCCCTATTGTATACAATAGACTCGTAGAAGTCTCTGTAAAGCGGAACGTGTCCTGAACCGTAAACTGTGTCTGGATCGGGTAGTTCCATAAAAGGATGAGAATTTTCATCTGGGAATTTCCAGACTTGTATTCTATTTACAGCGAGCCCGCCTATAACAACGGTACCGTACTCGCCAAAGATAGACAACGTCTCTTCAAGATTGCGCGGGTAGATTGTCGATGTTCCTTCTATGATTCCAACACTGCCATTTTTGAACTTTATGATAGCACCGCCGAAGTCTTCAGCTTCAATGTACGGGTGCTGGAAGTTGCGAATAACACCGTAGACCTCTTCAATTTCACCACCGAGCATCCATTGTAGAAGGTCGATGTTGTGTGTGCATTGATTCATCAGAGAACCGCCATCAAGTTGCCAAGTCCCCCTCCAGTTAGCCTGTTCATAATAATTCTTATCTCTATTCCAGCGTATATTTGCAATACCATAGTTTATCTTCCCAAAAGACCCATTTTCGACCTTTTTCCTCAACTCTTGTATCGGAGGGTTAAACCTATTCTGGAAACACACTCCTAACTTCACATTCTTATTCTGTGCAGTTTCTATCATCTCATCGATGTGCTTTGTCGACAAAGCCATAGGTTTCTCTACAAGTACGTTTATTCCTTTTTTGAGGAACTCCATCGAAATCTCGTAGTGATAACCGCTCTCCGTTGCTATCGCGACAAAATCTATCTCTTCATTATCTAATATCTTTGTATAATCGGTGTATATTCTTGGTTCGTATCCGAGAACATTCTTAACCTTCTCAGCGCACGCTTGCGCTTTTTCGGGTACGATATCACAAAAAGCAACAGCCTCAATGATATCAGCATTTTTCACTATCGCTTCGACATGTTTCGAAGAACCTATCCTTCCGCATCCTATAAGCGCCATCTTTAGCTTTCTCATTACTCCACCTTCCTCCAGTGCATACTCTCAGTGCATCTTTTCACGTTTTTTCATTCACTGAATGAATTGATTAACTAAATTATACCACAAAAGGCGGAGCGTTCAATATTCCAAACTTTGCTTTGAATAGCTCCGCCTTCGATAATTTGTCGATTTTTATTATCTTATCGGTCTTTTTTCTGGAATTCCAACCTTCCTTGGGTATTTCTCCGGAGTCTTATCAAATTTTTCAAACACAATTAGGAATCTGTCCTTACCTTTTATAGTATATTTTCTCACTTCCGAGAGCTTGACGCCAAGTTCCTTCATTGCGTTCACAGATTGACCGAGTTCTTCCGTATACCCTGGACCTTTGTACAGCAATATCTTTCCACCGACTTTTACATACGGAGCTGTTAATTCAAGTACCGTTGCTATTTTCGAGACAGCCCTCGAAACCGCGCTGTCAAAATATTCTCTGTACGGTCCTTTGTCCTTTAGTTCCTCAGCTCTTATGCACAAGAACTCCAAGTTCTCTATCTTTAGTTCTTCACATTTATTCTTTACGTATTCTATTTTCTTGCAGACACTATCTATCAAAAAGCCGGATGCTCCGAATTCTATGGCCAAAAATACACCGGGCACCCCACCACCAGTGCCAACGTCTATGAACTTCTGTCCCAAGTCCTCCGCCTTCATGGGAAGTGTTGAATCTATGTAGAGAAAATGATAAGCCTCTTCAAAATTATCGTACCCAACAAGATTTATTGGCGAACTAATCAATGTTTCTATGTACCGTTTTACAAGCTCCTGCTTTTCCATCGAGGACCACCTTAAAGTAGAATTTCATAACGTCAACGGGAACCCTTGAACGAGAAATAGGCTCTGTGAGCCATCTATAAAACCATTCAAGTCTCATCTTCTGAAAAAAGACTGGTGCACGTTTTTTAACACCAGCAATGACATCAAAGCTTCCGCCAACACCCATTGCCAACTTAAAGGGTAGATGCATGTGCTGTGCAATCCACAATTCTTGCCTCGGTGCCCCCATACCGACGAAGAGCAAGTCTGGCTTCAACTTTTGTATTTCTTTGGCTGGTGTTTGGTCTTCAAAATATCCGTGGTGATATCCTACGATCTTAACTCCGCGCTTTTTTAATATGTCAGCAGCTTTTTTCACAACGTCAGGCTTTGCACCCAGAAGATAAACGGTCCAGTTCCTCTTAACAGCCTCATCGCAAAGGTAATCCATTGTATCTATTCCAGGAATCCTATCACTTTTTATATTGCAGTGTTTCTTAATAGCCCAAACTATTCCAGCACCGTCTGGTAAATGGAAGTCCGCTTTTCTTAAGGCTTTCATGTAATCTGGAATCTGCTCGGCTCTCAAGAATATCTGGCTGTTCAGTGTGACTATGAAGAGCTTTTTACCATTCTCAATTTGTTCAATAAGGTAGTTCCTGACTTCATCAGCTTTTCCACAAAGTATGGGATAGTTGTAGAACTTAATCTCTGTCAAGTTTTCACCACCGCTTATCTATGAAATACTGTAATTTCACAGTTTTTTTAGCCTTTAATACCAGTCTAAGTTATTTTACCATAAATTGTGAATGATTAAAAGAAAAAATAAAAAAGGAGATCAGTTTGTACTGACAGAAAATGAAGCCCCGCAAGCCAATCTCCTTTAGAGGATTGGTAAGGGGCTTAATTAATGAGCAATACCTTTGGTATAATTCTTGTAGAAGGTGAGAACAAGGAATGTCGGAATGCCATGTTAGAACATACAAGTTGGCTGTTCCGTCTGAGCTAAATGCCATCTGTGAAAGACTAAACAAAGAAGCAGCAAGAATATACAACAAAACCATGTCGTTAATCAGAAAAGTTAAAAATAAAAAAGGCTTTTGGCTTTCAGAAGGCACTGTTCAAAAGTATATCCTTAGATGGTACGAAGGCATCGATATGCATACTCACTCAAAGCAAGCTATAATGCAAAGGTATTTCCAAGCTTTGAGGAGCTATTTTGCAAACATCAAATCAAATCCAAATGCTAAACCACCTTACAAACGAAGAAGATACGTTCCATTCGTTTGGAAGTCGACAGCAATCAAGCTATTAGAAGATGGAACACTCAGACTGTCTATGGGCGGGAAAGCTGAGCCATTGGAGATTAAAACAAACCTGTTGCCAAGCACAATTATCAAACAAGCAACGCTTGTGTACGATTCTTGTAGGTATTATCTCCACCTTGCGATAGAGGTGGAGAAGCAAGAGCAGGCAGGCTCGAAGGTAATGGCTGTAGACCTTGGAGTACTCCGTCCCATCACAACTTTCGATGGTGAGCAAGTTGTTATCTACAGCGGTGGTGCACTTAACAGTGTTCTGAGATATCGCAACAAAGAATATGCCAAATTTCAGCAGATGCTCAGTAAATGCAAAGAAGGTTCGAAACGATACAAGAAACTCAACAGAGCTAAAAGGAATATGCTCAGAAAGACAAGCAACCAAATAAAAGACATCATGCACAAAATCACGAGCCATTTCATAGGGATGTGTCTTAAGAAAAACGTTGGAACTATCGTACTTGGCGAATTAACAAATATACGTGAGAATGTAGAAGGAAACGACAATGCGAGGCAAAAGATTCACCAGTGGCAGTTTAGGAAACTAACGCAGATGATTGAGCATAAAGCTGAGTTATTTGGCATCTCAGTTATCAAAATCTCAGAAGCATACACAAGCAAGACATGTCCAGTTTGCGGAACACAGAATAAGCCAAATGGAAGAAACTACAGATGTCAATCTTGTGGCTTTGAATACCATCGGGACGGAGTAGGAGCGATAAATATCTACAAAAGGTATCTGGGAGACATCCCAGTAGTTGAGAGATTGGCCTCCTCCGTGGGTGTAAGATACAATCCACACCTACGTGGCCATGAGTTTAACACGAGCCCATGGAGGGTAGCCATGAGCTACTAAGAATCCCATCCCCTTCAGGGGATTGGGAGTGGGTCAACTCCTGCGCTTGTTCCTCAACTGGTGCCGAGGGCGGGATTTGAACCCGCACGGGAAACCCCACATGATCCTGAGTCATGCGCGTCTGCCAATTCCGCCACCTCGGCATAACCATCGGCATAATCAAAATCTGATTTTTGCACAAGTATTATATCACGAATATCGTTATTTTCAAGTCTTGAATGTATTAACAGCTATAACGTTGTTGATAGCTCTCTAAGGTTCGAGAAGCCCGACAATTATTTTAAAATTCCCTCCATAGTACTGACCTTCTAAGTAAAGTTTGTCTCTCATTTTCATGCCTGGTGGGTCTGGAACATAGAACCTCAACACTGCAAATATACCTTTTGAAATGTCTTGAAATTGAGTAAAATCCGTTAAATAACCAATCTGAGCGAAGATTTGTTTTGTAGTAAAGCCAATAACCGGACCGTAGATGACTGAAAAGTCATTAGCGGAAATGTTGTAAGTTCCAAAGATGAATGGACCTACTTTAAACCCGACTTCTGTGCTGAAGTAAACACCGCCTATGATATTCCATGAGTTATTTATTAGGTAGTCAGCATTTAGCGAAAATGTCTCGTCTTCAATTCCGATCCGAAGTGTCCAGCTGTTTGCCGTTCCGTACACAAAACCTGCACCAAAATTGAAGTATCCAAAACTTAGCGAAGATAGAAGTATTGCGATAAGTAGTGATATAATCTTGAAGTTTCTTACAGCTTTCAATGTTCATCCCCCCGTCAACATCAATTATGCTCCACTTAATTGCTCACGTCGAATTTTGGAAATTCCATAGTTATCTTTTCATCGCTTTTGTCGTTGACTATTTCTATCTTTTTCGGTAGAGATCTTTCTATGTAAAGTTTCACGGTTATGGGCTGGACTCCGAACCTCGCAAGGACTGCAGCGTTCTTCGGCTTGAATTCAATATGTCCTTCCTTTTGCATTGTTTCGAACAGAGGTGATGACAAGAAATCGGTAATTGATGTTAAGAGATCCCCAACTTGCTGTGAACTGAGCGATGCATCTCTCAGCTCTTCAGTCGAAGAGAATTTCTTGTATGAGTACGTGACCTTTTTCGATATGATGTCATAGTTAATTACTATGTCTTCAAATACTTTTGGGCTTTTGATATAAAATGTGAAAATCTCAAGATTTTTCACCTTCAAATCGAAGGTGATTTCAATTTTCTTCCTTTGTTGTCCGTCCTGCACATCAAATGTCAGAATAGTTGAAATGAAGTAGTTTCTGCTACCGGATATTTTCTCTATAAAATCGTAAACACTTATGGATAAATCATTCACAGAACTTTTGGAATTCGTTTGTGCAAAAGCAAACTCAACCATTACGAGAAAAGTTATTGAGATGATAAGAATAGTCACTGTCCTGATGAATTTGATACACATCGCCTAATTAACACCGCCTTATTAATCTACTTTCAGTATGCTTCTTGCACTGGCTTTTCATTTGAGTATTATCAAGAAATCGATTGGAAAGACTATTTTCTTCCCTTGTTTTGTGAGTTCTCCAATTATGGTTATGTATTTACTTACGTATTCGATATTGTTTTCCACGTAGACTACATTGAATTTTTTGTCAGGGAAGACCTGAGAAAGCATTTGGTCAATGTATTCGTCAAGGGATTCTTTTTTTGTTAGCACGAAAACCGTATCTTTTCTAATGTCAACGTCTACGCCTTCGTAGAAAATGTTATTCGGTTGGTATCCTTTTGACTTGAACAGTTCTTCTATCCTCTTGCTTTCACTTGCCGTTCTTTGGGAAGAATTGTTTATCACATAGAAACGGTATTTTTCCTCTAATTTTTTATCACCTGACGAAAAACTTGCTATGTAGTCTTTGTGCTTTGATTCATCGATGTACAAGTTGCCGTCATCACCTATGAAATACGGAAATGGCACGGTGTCTATCTTGAAGTTCGTTTTTACCTTGGAGAATATATAGACGACCTCGCCTATGTCCATGTTAAACTCAGTTCTTTTTCTGATTTCCCTGTAAAGCTCAGTTAACGAGAAAACATTTTTATTCAATGCTTTCTGAGCCAATTTTTCTATGATCACTCTTTGTTTATCTAACCTTCCGATGTCACCTTCCGCCGTTTTTCTAAATCTGAGATAGGCAAGAAGCTCTTTCCCTTTCATTTTGTAGTACCCGGGTGAAAAGTTTATTTCCAATCCTTGTGCGGCATCTTTGTAATACATCGGTCTGTCGACAAAAACCTCGATAGGTCCGAGCTCGTCACCCAGAAATTTGAATATTTCGTAATCTACGATGAAGTGTCTTTTAATTTCTAAACCTGTCAATTTCTCAATTCTTTCAGTAAACTTCTCAATTCCTTCAGATTGATAATAAGCGTTTATTTTCTTACCATCTACGATAAGGTCTCGCGGTATGCTGGACATAAGCATTTTTTTATTCTCGAGATCTATGCTTGCAACAAGTATGACATCGGTCCTTCTTGTTCTCCCAATGTCTTTGTCAAGCCCGAGAACAAGTATATTCACCGGATCTTCCGTTTGGATAAAGAAAATGCGTATGAAGACCTCTATCCAAATCGCCGATACAAAGAGAGCGGCGGCAATACCTGTGAAGATAATAAAGACATAAAGCACGTTCTTCATTTTACTTGATTTCCCCTTTTACCCACCCTATGTAAGGAAGATTTCTGTATTTTTCGTTGTAGTCGAGTCCATAACCGATAACAAATTTATCCTCAATCTCGAATCCAACAAATTCGGGTTTAACCTGCGGATTTCTTCCAAGCTTCTTTAGCAATGTTACTACTTTCAAATCGGCTGGTCTGTATCTTCTCAGGTAATCCAATATGTAAGAGAGTGTAAGTCCAGTGTCGAGGATATCTTCCACAACTATGACGTGCCTTCCTTCTATCGGCTCGTCTATCCAACTCTTCACCCTTATTCTACCCGTTGAAGAAACACCTGAATAGCTCGAAACTTGGATAAAAGAATATTCTACATTCAAGTCTATATTCTGAACAAGCTCACTGAAGAAGTGGATTGAGCCCTTAAGCACACACACTGCATGGAGTGTGTCGGTCTTATCTTTGTAGTAGTCCGTAATTTCTTTACCGAGTTGTTTGATCCGTTCGTTAAGTTGCTCTTTTGATATCATAACTTCTATCAAATAAATCCCCTCCTAAGGATTGATTGATTTCTTTCTCTTCTTTCCCTATTTTTCAATTACCCCAGCGCAGATAACTCTTGGACTATCGTAAAAAACCGCAATCTGACCAGGAGTTACAGCAAAGGCGGGTTCTTCAAATTGGACGTAAAGTTTATCATTTTCTACAGTCACAGTACATTTTATCTCATTAAATTTCTTTCTTATCTTCACCGTTGCCTCGAACTTTTCTGGCAGTTCTTCGTAGGCATTAACGTTTGAAACAACCATATCCTTTTCATAAACCTCATCTAACGGTGTGGCAAGAATAAAGTTTCCTTCCACGTTCTTTGATTTTATGTACAACCTACCCCCTGTGGCAATTCCAAATTTTCTTTGACCAATCGTGTAAAATGGCAGTCCTTCATGCTTTCCAATTATTTTACCATCCGTTGTAATTATATTTCCCGGCTGAACTCTTATACCATTGTCTTCAAAAAAGCCCTTCAAGTCGTTGTCTGGCAGGAAACACAAGTCCTGAGAGTCTATTTTCTGCGCAACATGGATGCCTTGTTCTTGCGCTATTCTTCTTATCTCATCTTTTGAGTAATTGCCATTTGGGAGCAAAATTCTTGAAAGTTTTTCTTTTCTTATAGACGCAAGGAAGTAAGACTGGTCCTTGCTTTCATCAACCGCTTTGTAAAGCTTCCCGTCGATTATCCTTGCATAGTGACCTGAGGCAACGTAGTCCATTCCGTCCGATAATGCAACATCCATCACAGCACCGAATTTTATGTAGTCGTTACAAAAAAAACATGGGTTTGGTGTCTTTCCGGCGAGATTTTCGTTGATGAAATAGTCTATGATCTTCTCTCTGAAAGTGTCCTCTATGTGAACTATCTTAAATGGCACGTTGAATTTTTTCGCAATTAACTGTGCATCGTAAGTATCGGATGGACTGCAGCAGACTTTGTGCTTAATTTGTTTAGTCAAATAGAGTTGATCGCTAACTGTTTTCATGTGGTATGCCGTAACATCAAAGCCTTCTTTTAAAAGCAAGTAGAGTGCTACAGCGCTATCTACACCACCGCTGAGAAGTATACCGACTTTTTTTCCATTGTTTATATTGTTCAAACAAGATTGCACCTCGCTTTGTAATCTTCTATTAGGTTTTTCAACTTAATGCTTTTGAGAGTCCCTTCCATCTGTTCAAGGACAACTTCCCATATTCTATTCACCGTACAAGCTTCTGGTGTTGTTTCATCTTCGTCTACGTTTACAAAACATTTTATCGCATCAGTAGGGTTGTCGACAGCAGCTACTATGTCGTAAACTGTTATATCATCTATGCTTTTCGAAAGTTCGTATCCACCGCCTCTGCCACGATAAGCACGTAATATCCCGTTCCGAGCTAAGTCTGCTAAAATCTTTTCTGCAAATTCGAGTGGCAATTTCGCTCGGCACTTTTTAACAATTTCGCGTGCGTTAACACGCTTGTTTTCAAGGCTTATCAATATCATTATCTTTATAGCGTACTCACTCTTCATTGTGATTGCCATATTCAACCTCCGTGATCACACTTTCTTATCTGTTCGTGACAGGATTAATTACATATACAGGATGTGGGGTTATTCCCTGACTCAACGCAAGTCTAACATCGCTTACGTACACGTCTATCCTATTACCCTTGATCGCACTTCCAGTATCTTCGGCTATAAATACCGTATTTGCAAGTGTCGGTATGTAAACAAGTGAACCGAGCGGTATGACAGCTGGGTCAACTGCTATCGACAAGAATTGCTGAGGTACTCGTCCGTTCCTCGCTATCCTGAACGTTGGGTGCATCGGAACTTTCCCGTCATCCCACTCAGAATAGAATGTGACGGTGAAGACACCTTTATACTCCGTGAATAGCCTTAACGGGTCTCTAGGCTCGCCTTCTATGTATAATTCAAAATGAAATACATCCAGACACTGCCCCAATGGTTTATCGTTTGATATAAATGTTCCTGTCTTGAGCGACGTGTTCACTCCACTGTACACAGCCATAATCATGTTGCCGTGGTCAACTGTCACAGTATTATTCTCAACTTTGAGAACTTTTCCAGGTAATATCGGGTATATATCCTTGCCACGTGCGTAAATGTCCATGCCTATTTGCCTTATTCCGTTCTTATCTTGTCCATGGTACGAGAGAATATCGGCTGGATTAATTTTCACAGGCACTTTCACGTACGATTTCGGATCATTTACGGGAATCTTTACCACCTGTCCAACAGCTAATTTCGATGGGTCGGCAATATTATTTAATTCTACAAGAGAACTCAAATTGACCTTGTAGGCTGATGCAATTGAACTAAGTGTATCACCAGACTTCACAATGTAGTAAATGTAGCCGGTATCAAGTTTTAAAAGTGATACGGGATCTAAGTTTTGAATTGTGGCTTTTATTTCGCTGATTTGCTGCTGGAGCTGTTTCAAAAATTCTACGTCGCTTTGATTGATCTGCGTTGGGATACTCTGCTGTACGTTCCTCAACTGCGAACTGAGAGCATCTAAATCTTTACGAACAACATCGATTTGCTTTAATTGACTCTCCAACGTCGCAACTTTGTTCTGTATCGACGTCTGGGTTTTTGAAATTTTGTCTAAATCGCTCTTTATCGATGTTAGGTTCTTTTCCAAGTCGGATACTTTCGTGCTTGTTTTTGTTAGTTCTTGGTCGTACGATTTTACCGAATTGCTAATGGAAGTCACAGTTTGCTCGAGTTTTGCAACTTTTGAATCCACATTTTTGATTTCTTGCTTAATCTCTTGCTGATCGCTGGGTTGAGGTTGTGGTTTTGTGCTTGAACGCTCGAGTTTATCGACCTTCTCCTGTATATCATCGATCCTCATCGAAAGCTCAAGATAATTCCCGATTGGAAGACAAGAGTTAAGCATCAATAAAATAGCAATTACAATAAGAAAAGAGATTTTAGTAAACAAAGAGTTTCCTATCCTTTTATTTCTTGCCATCTATCTCTCCCTGCCTTGACATAGAAAGAATTCGAGTTTTTGTATTTAGTAACCAACATTGAAAACCATTTTCGAGCTTCCTCCATCTTTCCGAACCTCGCTGAAAGCTCTCCAAGATAAAAGAGTATCATGGGTTCTTTCTCTGTATCTATGTACGAGTGCATGAAGCATTCTTCGAAACTCGCCAATGCTTTTGCAAGAGCTTTTAGTTCGTTTTCGGAATCGGAAAGTTCTCTGTAGAGCCAGCCTATTCTCAAATACAGTTCTGCAACTCTGCAGATCTGCTTCTTGGCTTTGTAAAAAAGCGTGCCGAGCGCACATGAAAGTATCGCGGTTCTGTGATCACGTTCTTTTGAAAATTGTACATCCTTTGGAACTTTCAATTCGTTTTGTATCTTCCTGATCTCTTCCATGTAAATTGGCGAGATGTTGTTTTCAAAGTCCGATTCAAGTGCAGAATAATGACAATTTTCGCAAGTTACTACTGAGTACAGCATTGGATTAATTCCTTCGTAATTCGGCTTCATATCAGGATCATAATTTTTTACCCTGACTCTGTCAGTTATTACTTTTTTGGTTGTCACGATACTTCCACAAGCTGGGCAGGTGTACTTCTTATCCCACAGCTGAGGTACCTGTGTCTGATCCATCGCTTTCATCTCCTGACATGAGAGCTTCGACAAAGTCTCTGGGGTCAAAAGGTTTCAAATCTTCAATACCTTCTCCTACGCCAATAAACTTTATCGGTATACCGAGTTCTTTAGCTATCGCAATAGCTATACCACCCTTTGCTGTTCCATCGAGTTTTGTAAGAACTATGCCTGTCACGTTTACAACCTCTTTGAAAATCTTTGCTTGCTGAAGTCCATTTTGTCCGGTTACCGCATCCATCACCAATAGAACTTCGTGTGGAGCATCTGGCACCAATTTTTGAACAACTCTGTTGACCTTTTGGAGTTCGTCCATAAGATGCTTCTTATTATGCAATCTTCCAGCCGTGTCTAAGATCACAACATCTTTTCCTTTACTAATTGCGTGATTCACAGCATCGTACGCGACAGCACCTGCGTCTGCACCTTCCATGTGTGCAATGAAAGTCGCACCACTTCTATCTGCCCAAACTTTGAGTTGATCAATAGCCGCTGCTCTGAATGTATCACAAGCCCCGACTACCACTTGCTTACCTTCGCTTTTGAATATATGCGCCAACTTACCACATGTCGTCGTCTTACCCGAACCGTTCACTCCAACCATACTTATGACGAAAGGTTTAGTCTGCGGTATGTTAAGGTTATTGTCCTTTGAAAGTATCTCAACGAGTATTTCTTTAAGTGCTCTGAATGCATCCTCAGGCTTCATTTCTTCAAGTCTTTCCAGTATATACTCCGTCGCCTCAACACCTACATCTGCTAATATCAATAACTCTTCTATTTCCTCGCGAGTTTCCTTGTCAAACTTTTTGATCTTCAAAATCTGTCCTATTTTATTAAAAAACGTATCTCTACTCTTCTTTAATCCTTCTTTCAGCTTATCAAAAAATCCCATACTTAACCTCCTTAGTTCGTTCTTTTGAACTAAACTAAATCTATACAAGCAAAGATTAAACCATTCTTCTTGCTCACTATGACTCTGTCAAAATTAATTCCCTCTTTATTTAATCGCTCCAGTAACCCATCCTTTGCAAGCGTTTTTATCACGACTCTTTTCTTAGCTATCCTTATCAATTCGTTCACTGTCGTTCCATCTATTGTATCGTAACTTGCCAAAGGACGTATGGGATTGAGTGCGGAGCTCTCAAAAACGGGATTTTCGAACATAGGATCGCAATAGACTATATCGTAACTTCTATCAGGTTGCTTTTTTACAAACTCTTTCATGTCTTCATTAAATAAGACAATCCTTTTCAACGCTCTGTTGATCCACTCTTCTTTTGATTTGTAATTTGCAATTCCGTAAGAAACGACACGGTATATATGTTCAGATACTTCCGTACCGACGACCTGACTCACGAAATTGGCTATAAACACAGCATCCATTCCGAGCCCGAATGTACCGTCGTAGACTATATCTGTACTCTCTGGTCTTAAGGCTTCGAGGAGAAAATCTCGTCCTTCCCTTTTATAATTTTCCATCCTTATTTTCGAAATCCCTGGATGAAAGAACAACTTTTGGCCATCTATAACAACACTCAGGTTCTTATTGCTGTCTACTACGTAATACATCTTTAGCGTACCATCTTTCAGTCTCTCGGATATATGACGTCTGTTGTAATACGGAACATTAAACTTTGCGGACAACTCTTTAGCAAGCTCAACAGTTTCCTTAGAGGCGTTGTGTGAAGTCGTGATTACAATACTAACGCCGTTTTCCATTACGTGATTAATTCCCTTGTGTGCTTGTTCCATCTGTTGTGTCTGTTACCTCCTTGTTCTCTTCACGGTTTCCGTTTTGGTTTTCATTCCTCTCGTTTTCCATATTATTTTCAACAATTCTTTGGAGTTTCTCTATCATTTTTTCGAGTTCCTTGTACTGCCTTCTTTCCTGTTCATACGCATTTTTCAGTGTTTCGTATTCTTTCGACAGTGCTTTGTATCGCAAATAGCTCGTCATAAAATACGACAAGAAAACAACAACAAGCACTATATACGAAATTACAAGAATGTTAATCTCTTTCTTTTTCGGTTTTTCTCTGATTTTCATACGAGGCACCCCGTCGAAAAAAGAAAAAATCTTTACTTACTGTCCCGATAAATCTACTATTTCTCCATCCTTATCAGTATTCTGCGGGACTGGTATCGTTTTTTGATTACCAGAACTTTCAAAAGTGTAGGTTTTCCCTTTCTCTCCAATAAAAACACACTGGTATTTTCCATCGATATTCTCTGATATAAGCCTGTAACCCTTTTCATTGTCAAAAACGTCTACATAATCGCGCTTTGAAGTTATAACAGTAAATTTGTATCCTTTGGAATAAGGGACAACAGTTAGCATCCCCTCATCAGAATCTGTTGAGAAATCAAAGATCATGTAAAATTTTCCTTCAGATAGTGGGAAACTTTTTTCAAACTCGAAAGATACACTAGATGAAGCAGCCGTAAAAGTCGTATCGGTGCTATAAGTTATTGTGAGGCTACTTGAGATTCCTATACTTCCAGTAGGTTGAGTAATAATATTAATATTATCCTCTATAGGTTTGTTGAACAAGTCGTTAAGATCTTTTCTTGGTACTTCTCGTTTTAGAGCTGATCCAACAAAAAATTTTGCCGAAAAAGAACCTTTGTAGCTCACTTCTGCTGCTGTTGATAAATTCAAATCTTCTACCATCTTCTTCGGCATGCCGTTTATATATACCCATACTGTGTAGGTCACATTTCCGCTGCCCGATACTATATTGCTTAGCAAAAAAGCACAACTTGAGAGGAATATAGAAATGATTACTATAACTAACAGCGTAACACTAAACATGATCGATAATCTCAATAAAATCCCCCGCCTATGTACTTAATCGCTTACTTGAAGTTGACATTAGTCACAATTACTACATAACCATTCTGTTCATGGTAATCCACTCTGACTTTTTCAGGTGGGATGTTGAACCTTCTCGAAATCGTCTCGATAACGGCGTACTTAATCTCTTCGGAATTGGCTTGGAATTCCTCTATCGGTATTCTCTGGACGAATTCTCTTCTTCTTGTAAGCATCGTCTGTAATCTTTCGGCGGCTTCTTCCTTTGGTGATTTAGTGTTCTTATGCTTTTTCTTTTTGAATATATCTACGATCCACATCACTATCACCTCTTCTTAAACATCGAAAGCAACGAAGAAATGAATCCCTTTGAGACTCCCTTTAAATCTTCATCGATGGGAATCTCTTCCCCCTTCACCCGCTTAACGATGTTTTCAAAACTTTTACCGATTACAACGCCATCTTCCAATACCGCTGGAATACCTTTGTTGGTTGCAACGATAACTTCTTCGGAATCCGGGATGACTCCTATCAACCTCATTGCCAAAGCCTTTTCAACGTCCGTCTTATCAAGCATATCTCCACGTTTTGCCATGTGAATCTTGAATTTGTTGAGAACTATGTACATTCTGTCTTCGGTAAAACCATAGTTTTCCAAGAGCCCTATAACTCTGTCAGCATCCGATATAGCAGGTAATTCCGGTGTTGTAACTATGAATGCCGCCTCCGCTGGTGCCACGGAATTTCTAAAACCTCTTTCGATACCAGCCGGTGAGTCAATAAGTATGTAATCAAAATCATCGTATAACTCTTGAACAATCCGCTTCATATCTTCTGGAGAAATCATTTCTTTAGTGGCAACTTGAGAAGCTGCTAATAAATACAGATTCTTTAGCTGCTTATGTTTTACCAGTGCTTCTTTTGCAGATACTGTCCCGTTTACAACGTCAAACGACGTGTATATAATCCTGTTTTCAAGTCCGAGTACCACATCTAAGTTTTTGAGCCCTATGTCCGCGTCGATCAGACACACCCTTTCCCCCATCTTCGCCAGTGTACAGCCGAGATTGGAGGTGAATGTGGTCTTACCAACCCCGCCCTTTCCAGATGTTACGACAAACACTTTTGGTCTCATTCCGTTCGCCACAAACCCCACCCCTTTGGATTCCTTATTCATTTATCCCAAGCTTTGCGTAGTAAACAAGTTCGCTTTCAATGAATATATCAATTTCTCCGTCCATGACAGCTTCGATGTTTCCAGTTTCAACATCGGTTCTGTGGTCCTTAACCATCGTGTACGGCTGAAACACGTAGGATCTAATCTGGTTACCCCAGCTGATGTCTCTGAGTTCTCCTTGAATCTGCTCTATCTGTTTCCTACGCTTTTCAATCTCAAGCTGATAAAGCCTTGCTTTAAGCATCTTCATAGCTGTTTCTCTATTTTGGAGCTGCGATCTTTCAGTTTGACACGTTACAACGATACCAGTTGGGATATGTGTAATTCTTATTGCGGATTCTGTTTTGTTGACGTACTGTCCGCCAGCTCCACTCGCTCTGTAAGTATCAACCCTTATGTCTTCAGGTCTGACTTCTATATCTATATCGTCCTCTATCTCAGGTAACACGTTGACAGATGCGAAAGAAGTATGCCTTCTTTTGTTCGCGTCGAATGGTGAAATTCGAACAAGCCTGTGGACACCCCGCTCATGCTTCAAATACCCGTAAGCGAAATCGCCTTTTATGTAGAGCGTCGCACTCTTTATACCAGCTTCTTCACCTTCTTGATAATCCACTATTTCAACTGAATAACCCTTCTTCTCAGCCCAGCGCATGTACATGCGCAATAGCATAGATGCCCAGTCCTGCGATTCCGTACCGCCAGCACCTGGGTGGATAGAAAGGTATGCGTTTGAACCATCGAATTTCCCATTCAGGATGAGTTCGAGTTCGAACTCTCTAATCTTTTTCGAGACTTCTTCAATAATCTCGTCCAAATGTTCTTCCATTGAAGGATCCTCTTCAGCAAGTTCTATGCCGACTTCGATATCATCAAACAAGTTCTTTATCTTCTCCATGTCTTCGATGATCTTTCTTATCCTTTGAATCTCCCTGTTGACTTGCTGTGCTTTCTTCTGGTCGCTCCAAAAGTCAGGCTTCAGGCTCTCTTCTTCCAACTCTTTGAGTTTTTCTCTCTTATCTTCCGGATGGAAGACTTCGATGATGTCATCGTACTTCTTCTTGAGTTCTTCGATTCGTTGTTTCTGCTCGTAAGTAATCACAAGTTACACCTCTCTTCAAACCGTATCTTTCTTATTTAATCATCTTTCTAATCGTACATTTAACAAACTACATACTACTCCATATCATATATCCTATGAACAACATCATTCCTATAATTGTTCCGATAACTATCTCTTTCTTGTAAGTGTAGACACTTCTGTCTAAGGATGTCTGTGCTACTCGTTCTTCTGTAGCTATACCATCTGATAACAAAACTTTGACGGTATATAGACCGTCAGCCTTACCTTGTCCGTCCCAATTAATTTGTGTTGTTCCGGCACCAACTTTTATTGATTTCTCATATACAATTATACCAGATGGATCGAGAATTTGAATACTGCCAGTTGCCGGTCTTGAAGAGTATATTTTGATAACACATTCATCTTCGTGCCAGTCGCCATTGGGTGAGAATTTATCCATTACAACCAGTTCAAGCTTGAAAGGAACAGGCTTAAACTCGAGCCAGACAGGTGTTTCTTTCGCGTAAAGCACGTTCACTGTTTGCTTCTGGTCGGCAAAGCCTGGGCAAGTAAATATCAGTTCCTGATTTCCGAGGGGTGCCAAAACCTTTTCACCGTTCTTTTCAACTGTTCCGAGCAACTTGCCACTCGTTGTGTAAACCGAAACGGGATATACATTTGAAAAGACTGTGACTTCACCCAGTCTTGTAGAAGGGACATAGACTATTCGTGGAGTCTTTTCTACACGGAAGTAGTATCTGTCATAAATCACGTATTTGTTGGAAGTAACTACCCAGACTGTGTGGTATCCTTCAGTGCTGAATCGGACAACCAATCTGCCAAACGAATCCGTTGTCCCTGCGTAAGTTCCGTCGATATACACCGCAGAAAACGGTTCGTCGGTATATATGACAACAGAGTAATCTGGCAGGTCACCCAAGGAAATAGCCGGCACATTTCCAAATCCTATTATGATTTGAAATGAAATTTCTGCGAGTCCAAAAGAAGTTACTAATAGCAACAAAAATACTAGAGATATTTTTGAAAGCCTGATTTTCATGTCAACCCCTCCTTTGAGAAACATTACTTTTCCAATCCCAGCTGGATAAAAGCAAGCACTTCAGCAACAGCTACATAAAGTTTTGTTGGTATCGGCTCGAGTACTTCGAGTTTGAAAAGTTCTTTCACAAGCTCTTCTGATTTTACGATTGGAACATTGCTCTCCTCAGCTTTCTTGATTATAAGCTCTGCTAAGTGACATTTGCCTTTTGCAACCACAAAGGGTACGTAATCCTTTCCCGGTTGATATCTCAGAGCAACAGCAAGTTTCTTGGTGCATTCTTGGTTGCTTTTCTTCGCGTCTGAATCAATAGAACCGAAAGTGTCGAAGTTATCGAAGTTATCAAACATAGGTTCCGTCATCCATCCCTTTAAGTTTTATGTGTACCTGTCGAAATACTCTCTTCAACCTTCTTTCTAACTGCTCAACTCCATCCGGTATTTTTTCAAAATACAAAGTTAGGTTCTGACCATCAGTTTTGGCAAATATGTGGTTACCAACAACAAATACTTCGAACGTTCCTAATTCGCGG
This sequence comes from Fervidobacterium gondwanense DSM 13020, assembly GCF_900143265.1. Classification (NCBI taxonomy): domain Bacteria; kingdom Thermotogati; phylum Thermotogota; class Thermotogae; order Thermotogales; family Fervidobacteriaceae; genus Fervidobacterium; species Fervidobacterium gondwanense. The sequence goes on from NZ_FRDJ01000001.1 coordinate 287,588, forward strand.
TCTACGAATACCAAACCTTCATTAATAATTAGACCATATCTCCCAGACAGAATGTTCAAATACTTTTCGAACTCAGCGTACTTATCGGCCTTATCTGAATTATCAGCATGATTTCCAGGAAATAATATACCTGTTCCACCGATAACTTCTCCTGAATCACTTCTTCTGCCTATTCTTTCATTAAGTAGTGATTTGAATCTTGTCAGCAATTTCTTGTCAATGTCTCTTCTCTTAGATACCTCTTCAAGAAAAAGGCCTATTGCAATAGCTAATCTGTTTTTCACATGTTCGTTCCAAATTTCTTGACTAGCTAAGAGTTCTTCTGCCATTTGCACGAACTTCACACTTGGCAGCTCGTTGAATTCGTAAGGCTTCTTTGCGACTACCTTTGCAAAGTAGTCACCGCTTCCAAAATTTTTTAGCTCGAGCTTCGTACCCTCTTTTGGAGGTCTTTTATCACTCTTGATTATATATTCACCATCTTGGGTTCTGACCTTTACATATTTTCCATAAGATTCAAGAACGTAGCCGAATATTTTCACATAAATTCACCTTTCTGAATACAAAGGATCAATTAAGTTTTCAACACAGTACTCCGTGTATTTACTAATTCATCGATGTCCATAAAGAATATATACGTGTCTTCCTTCTCGTTGTATATGTACCTTGGCGACAGCTCTTCGAAGTGTGCTTTCTTAAATTTTACCACCAAACCAACGTCGGATATCGTTGCTTTTGAAACGTTCTTGTTCCACAACATGACTCTCAGATATGCGTACTTTATTAAATTATTAACACTTACAGGCAACTTGCCGAACCTGTCGACAAGTTCCTCTTGTATGTCAGTAAGTTCCTCTTCAGTGATTGCCGACGCTATCCTTCTGTAAAATCTCATTCTCTCAAATGGATCATATATGTAGCTCTCTGGTATGACTATACTATCAGGTATACCTTCGATTTCTGTATCGATTTTGCTTTGAATATTACCGCTCACTTCCTCGACAGCTTCATTAAGAAGGTCTAAGTAGTATTTTAAGCCGAGGTCGTTTATGTAGCCGTGCTGTTCAAGTCCGAATATCGCACCAACTCCACGAATTTCCATGTCTTTCATCGCTATCTTCATACCACTTCCTGGTCCTTGATAAGACTTTATTGCGTACAACCTTTCCAAAACCTTATCGTTGACATGTTTTGGGTGCAAAAAGTAGGCGAACGCCAATTTATCGCTCCTACCTACCCTGCCACGTAATTGGTATAGCTGAGCCAAGCCATATCTGTGCGCATCGTCTACTATCAACGTATTTGCATCAGGTACATCAATACCATTCTCAACAATAGTGGTACACAATAGAACATCAGCATGCTTGTGATAGAACGCATCTATAACCTTTTTCATTTCACTCTTTGTCTGTTGTCCATGAGCTATTACTATCGATACTTCGGGTATGAGCTCTTTAAGCTTTTCATATACGCTGTAAATCGTATTAACGCGGTTGTGGACGTATATAACTTGTCCGCCCCTTCCGACTTCCCTAAGGATTGCGAGTTTTACTATCCTCTCGTCGTAAGGACCTATATGAACTTGTATTTCTTTTCGTCCAAGCGGTGGGGTCTTTATTTCTGATAGATCTTTTAGATTGGAAAGTGCCATATGTAACGTTCTTGGAATCGGCGTTGCACTCATCGAAAGAACATTGACGTTCACGCGAAGCTTTTTGAACTTTTCCTTTTGCTCAACACCGAACTTCTGTTCTTCGTCAATGACAACAAGCCCCAAATCTGCAAATTTTATATCCTTCAAAATGCTATGAGTACCGATCAACACATCTATTCTACCTTCTTTTACACCCTTCAGTATTTCCTCTCGTTCCCTTTTAGTCGAAAATCTGTTGAGTAGTGCTACTTTTATACCAAAAGGCTCAAATCTTGCCGATATGTTGTCGTAATGCTGTTTTGCGAGAATCGTAGTTGGAGCTAAAAGAGCTGCCTGTTTTCCCGAAGCAACAGCTCTAAATATCGCTCGTATCGCAACTTCTGTCTTACCGTATCCAGCATCTCCGACAAGGAGTCTGTCCATAGGCTTTTCACTCTCGAGGTCTTCAAAAACTTCTCGTATAGCATTGAGCTGGTCAGGAGTTTCTATAAACGGGAAAGTCTTTGCGAATTCCTCTTCAAGCTCTGCTTCGCCAGGAAGTGATACGCCTGTAATTGTATTTCTAACGTGTTGGAGCAACACGAGTTCTCGGACGAGCTCTTCGATGTTCCTTTTGGCTCTTTCGACTTTTCTCGACCAAGTTCCCTTCTTTAATGAGTCAAGTTTTACGTTGATCTCATCACCTACATATTTTTCAACAAGGTCTATGCGCTCTATCGGCACGTAAAGTATGGAGTCTGCAAAATTGAGCACCAGAAATTCTCTCTGTTTTCCGTTCGCATCCACCTTTTTGATTTCGTTGAACCGTGCAATGCCGTATTTTCTGTGGACAACTAAATCACCGACTTGCAGTTCATCTTCAGAAAGAATAGGCACTGAGAGGTACTCTTCTTCGGTAGGTTTAACTTGGACTTTCTGGAGTGGTTGAGATGGATACGCCTGAGCTTTTGAAATTACTTCCTCATAATCAAATATCCCATATTTCTTGTAATTAAAGAGCCTTTCTGCATCGGAAAGTCCCTCGAGAGACTTTCTCAATTCCCTTTCGAAAGACGAGAAGTGCTCAATTACAGACCTTCTATCAGTAGTATACAGCTGAACATCATAGTCAAGAAAGGTGCCGCTGACGTATTTGCCTGTTAGTTGTTCATCGACTGGCTCGAGAGGATTTTCTCTATCTTCGTATACAAATTCTCTTGCAGGTAAAATCAGAGCTGATTCAAGGCTCACTTCACTTCTTTGCGTTTTCAGGTCAAATCTGCGTATATCTTCGATTATATTTCCGTACAATTCTATCCTTGTAGGTATGTTGTTCGGTCCAAGGTAGTCAATTATTTCTCCCCTTATTGAGAATGTCCCGCCCTCTCTGACGTTGAAGACCCGCTCATATCCAAGCCTCGAAAATAGATTCTCGAGGTCTGGCACTTCATCGCCGATTTTGAAAGTGTAGATTTCGTTTTTGAAAACTTCAGGCGGCATTATGTAATGTAATAAAGACCTCAGTGTACAGACTGCTTTCAATTTGCCTTGGAGCGCCAAGTAAAGGGCGTAAATCCGGCGAGATCTGACATACCAAGAGGGTTTGAGATTTTCGTAGGGGAGCACATCGTAGTCGGGAATGTAATAATAACCTTCTATCTCACAATCTTTTTCCGTAGGAACTATTAAGATTTCGTTCATTAAATGATTCGCACACCTCCACGAAACGCACTAAGATTTTCTACGTTTTCAAGTTATATTCTTACAGGTTGTTCAAAGTCCATACCGGCGGTTCGAGTAGATTTGTTTGGATACAAGAATGTATATATGTCACTTGCGAGTAAATCCTTTTCAAACTGCCACAGATACAGTTCGCTATCCACGTCCCACAATCTCTTCTCTTCTGTTATATCCTTTTCTACGCCTTCAAGCACTTGTTTATATAACGAAGCGGTCGATATTATCGGTATAGATGAGTTCTTCTTAATCATCTTCAAAAGTTCTCTGCCTTTTTCATTAAATCCCAGCACTCTTAAATATTGAGGACCAAGTTCATTGCTTTTTTCAACGTGCTCTTTGTCCATTTCGAAGAGAACATGCAATATAGCGCGTCTAATTCTTGAGTATGTAAATCTTTTCGCTTTTACGAGCTCAACAAATTGTTGCAAATCGCCGGTCTCCCTTGCCGATTCGTAGAACCTCAAATCAAGTCCCTCGTTAAAACTGTATATCTTTTCAAAATCTTCCCTTTTCAACTTTCTAAAGAGTGCAATCACAAATTCAAGATTCTCCCAAAAGACGGGTCCTCTTCCCGCTTGGAATTCCTCATGGATTACCTCGTACGTAAATTTCGGCATGGCTTCTTTGGAAGTTTCGAAAAGTCCCTCTTTAATTGCTTTTCGTATAGCACTTGCTGAAGAAAACTTCCCTCTGAACGTTTCGTCGTTGTAATCCGCGCCTATTCGGTTTATCACGTGAGGTGTTATATTGCTGTTGTATCTGATCAGCGCTTTGATATACTCTATTCCAAGTATATCGTTCGACTTTGAAAGTTTGTTGACATCTTTATCGAGGACATCCATTAACGCATATTTCCTCGCATTCGGATACGAATAGCCCAATTTCAATTGTTTCTTAAATGCAACTTCGAATTCCGGAGTCTGGTACGTAAGTAAATGTGCAACTCTTTTCAAAAAGTCTATATCCCCACTCTCACTTCCAAATACTATGTCCGTGACAACCCCCGTCTTGTGAAGGATACCAACTGATCCAAGCGCAAAGCCTCCGGCATCTTGGACGGCATAAATTGTCGGTAACTCGAACACGACGTCTACCCCGTGCATCAGGGCAATCTTCGCACGGGCGAATTTGTTAACTATCGCAGGTTCACCGCGCTGGCAAAAATTGCCGCTCATCACCGCGACTACGTAATCCGGATTAACAAGCCTTATCGATTCGTTCAAGTGATGAAGATGTCCGTAATGGAACGGATTGTACTCAACGACCAATCCCAAAACTTTCGGCACTATTCCTCAAACTCCTTTTTCATTATTGTGTACTGCAGTATGAAGAGTATAAGATTGTAAGCAAAATACACAGCTGATAAGTACATCATCTCAACTGTGTTTCCATGGTCTTTCAAAAGGTCCAGCCCTATCCACGTGGGACCAAAGAACGCAAGTTTGTAAACTTGGACGCCAACTGATATTCCTGATGATATGAAAGCTAAAATTATAAACAGTGAAGAATTACCACCAACCGCTTTAGAATAAGGATAAAGGCTCATAAAGAAGCCACTGACAGTGATCATAACTAATATGAAGAGTAAGAAGCGCGAACCGAGAAAAGTAAGTCCAGTCAGGTTAGAGACTATAGGGGAAATATACATCACAGCAAAATATACGGCGAGCGATATGAACCCAAAGACGAAAGTTAAGAACCCGACTAATATAACGAAATAAAATTCAAAATTATGTTCAGCACCCCTTTTCTTTTGAATGCCTGATGCCACTGGATTTTGCTTCTCCTTATGTTCAAACTGACTCTGCCTTATCAATCCAATTACCCCCTTCTTCTTTCTGTTCACTTAAATTATACCAGATTTATCCTAATCGGTCTATCAATAACAATTATTAGCTTGCTTTGATATACTCTTTCTTGCTTCCAAATACAGTACTTTATACTTTTTACAAGCGTGCTATAATTAATTTGAAACGTGAAAACTTATTTTATATTGCTTCTTCAAGAGGTGAAACAGATGCCAATATTATCAATGTTCACAGACACAACTTTCAGGGATGGACACCAGTCGCTTATAGCCACAAGAATGCGAACAGAAGATATACTCGGAATAATTGAAGAAGTTGATAGTCTCGGTTTTCAAGCGCTCGAAGTTTGGGGCGGAGCAACTTTCGATGTTTGTGTCAGGTTTTTAAACGAAGACCCTTGGGAAAGATTGAGGCTTATAAAGAAAAAGCTAAAAAACGGCAAAGCCCAAATGCTACTGCGTGGGCAGAACTTGGTTGGATACAGGCACTACGCTGATGATGTTGTCGAATTGTTTGTAAAAAAAGCGGTAGAGAATGGCGTTCAGGTAATGAGGATTTTTGATGCTCTCAACGATATTAGGAATTTGGAAAAGAGCATTGAGGTTGCCTTAAAATGTGGGGCACACGTCCAGGGTGCGATATCTTACACCGTAAGTCCATTTCACACAGTAGAGTACTTCGTAAATTATGCAGAGCAGTTGGTTGAACGTGGAGTCCATTCACTCTGTATAAAAGACATGGCTGGGCTGCTAACACCAAAAGTAGCGGGCGAACTTGTTAGCGCCCTGAAAAAGAGATTCGATTTGCCTTTGGAAGTACATTCACATGCCACTGCTGGTCTTGGAGAACTCGCCTACCTCGCGGCTATACAAGCGGGTGCGGATATCATAGACACTGCGTTTTCACCATTCGGAATGACGACAAGCCAACCTGCATTTGAGCCGATATATTATTCTTGGAATGAATACAGACCACTTCCTGAGATAGATTGGCACAAAGTGGACAGAATCGTAAAGTATCTAACAGATGTTCGAAATAAATATGATGCGTACGATGTAAAGATGTACAGCATTGATCACAGAGTGATTACTTCACAAGTTCCGGGTGGTATGTACTCTAACTTAGTTAAGCAACTGTCTGAACAGAAGATGTTAAACAAATTGGATGATGTATTAAGAGAAATTCCGCGCGTGCGTGCAGACCTTGGTTATCCGCCACTTGTAACGCCAACGAGCCAAATTGTGGGAGTTCAAGCTGTGCTCAATGTAATAACAGGTGAAAGATACGCTAAGGTCACCAGGGAAGTAAAGGATTACGTGAAAGGACTTTACGGAAAACCACCAGCGAAGATCGATGAAGATCTTGCAAAGAAAATACTCGGCGATGAAAAACCGATTGAAGGACGCCCAGCTGATTATATAGAACCAGAACTTGAAAAGAGGAAAGGTGAAATTGGGCTACTTGCAGAGAATGATGAAGAGCTTTTGATATACGCTATACTGGGCGAAGTCGGAAAGCAATATCTGAAGAAAAAATACGAAGAAAAATTATACATCGACTGGAACTTGGTTGAGAAGTTTGAAGGGGGTTACCCTGTTTGATAGTCGGTCTTGGAAACGATATAGTGGACATCTCGCGTGTTCAAGTTGACTTAGCAAAAAGAATTCTCACTCCGAGAGAGAAAGGGAACAAAAACAGAATTACTGAACAGTACGTTGCGGGTAGATTCGCATTGAAAGAAAGCTACTTTAAAGCTCTCGGAACAGGTCTTAATGGAAATTCGTTTCAAGATATTTCTTTTCTCAACAGGAATGACGGGAGCCTCTATTGTGTGATTCATAGGTATAGACATGCAAAACACGGGGCATATAATTACATACACACAACGCTGTCTCACGATAAATTCGCAGTAGCCGAAATAATATTAGAAAAGGTCGAAGGAAAAGTTTTTGTAGGCATCGGGACAAATCTTGGAGACAGAAAGAAAAACATACAAGAAGCCATCGAAAGAATTGGAAAGGTAGCGAGCGTAATCTCAACTTCCGATGTTATAGAAACCGAACCTTACGGTAAGACAGATCAACCGAATTTCCTAAATTGCGTAATAGAGATAAGCACTGCCCTATCACCGGAAGAGCTTTTAGATGCTCTGCTGAACATTGAGAAAGAGATGGGAAGAGTTAGAAATGAAAAATGGGGACCAAGAATTATAGATTTAGATATATTGTTTTACGGTAATATAATTGTGGAAAGTGAAAAATTGAGAATTCCGCACTACGATTTTGAAAACAGGATTTTCTTCGTAAAACCGATGGCCCAGATCGCTCCTGACTATATACATCCAATAAGCCTCAGGAAGGTTACGGAAATACTTGAAAGTCTTGAAAAATGGAATGTGGAGTGATACTATGGCAAACAGTGGAGAGAAGGACATATTGAATATCGAAGCTCAGATAGATGAAGCGATAGAGAAAGAAGACTACGAGAAACTGAATCAGTTACTCGATGAGAGAGAAAAGCTCCTTTCGAAGTTATCGAGCGAAGAGTTGATAGAGATATACAAGCGAGACGAGGAGCGGAAGAAAAAACTCGAGCAGAAACTCAATGAATTTAAAGAAATGGCGCTAAAGACCATCGAGGGTGAAAAAATGATGAGATCCTATCTGACGGTTGAAGATAAGGGGAGCAGCATAGACAGGAAAGGTTGAGTAAAGATTAAATTTTTTAAATCGAAGCGAAGGGGGAGTTGGAATGAACGAAAGATTTGTAAAGGCAAAAGCAAAATACGAAGATGTTGTTGCAAAATCGGTAGCAAAGGTACCTGAAAGAAAACCAACTTTTACTTCAACGTCCGGTTATGAAATCAAGAGGCTCTACACTCCAGAGGATATAGAACACATAGATTACGTGGAAGAAATCGGATTCCCCGGTGAATATCCTTACACACGCGGTGTTCAGCCAACAATGTACAGGGCAAGGCACTGGACGATGCGCCAGTATGCAGGCTTTGGAACTGCCGAAGAATCGAATAAGAGGTATAAGTACCTCCTCCAACAAGGACAGACAGGACTTTCGGTTGCATTCGATTTGCCAACTCAAATTGGATACGACTCAGATGACCCAATGGCTGAAGGTGAAGTTGGTAAAGTCGGCGTTGCAATAGACTCGCTTGAGGACATGGAGATACTGTTCGATGGTATTCCACTTGACCAAGTCAGTACTTCCATGACAATAAATAGCACGGCGATGATTCTGCTCTCAATGTACATAGCCGTCGCGGAAAAACAAGGAGTATCGCAAGACAAACTGAGCGGTACGATACAGAACGATATACTCAAAGAATACATAGCAAGGGGAACATATATTTATCCACCTGAACCATCTATGAGGCTTATAACAAACATCTTTGAATACTGCTCGAAGTACATGCCGAAGTGGAATCCGATAAGCATAAGTGGGTATCATATAAGGGAAGCCGGTTCAAGCGCAGTACAAGAAGTTGCGTTCACACTTGCTGATGCTATAGCGTACGTAGACACAGCAATAAAGGCTGGGCTTGATCCAAACGTCTTTGGAAAAAGATTGTCTTTCTTCTTTGCAGCACATAACAACTTCCTTGAAGAGATAGCAAAATTCCGTGCAGCGAGAAGACTATGGGCAAAGATAATGAAGAAAAGATTCGGTGTGACTGATCCAGAGGCATTGAAGTTGAGATTCCATACACAAACCGGCGGTTCTACACTCACAGCTCAACAACCACTTAACAATGTAATCCGCGTCACGATACAAGCACTCGCAGCCGTTTTGGGTGGCACTCAGTCGCTCCACACAAACAGCTACGACGAAGCTCTCGGACTCCCAACGGAAGAATCCGCAAGAATCGCTTTAAGAACGCAACAAATAATCGCTTACGAATCGGGTGTTGCGGACACGATCGACCCACTCGCCGGTTCTTACGTAATAGAAGCAATGACGAGCGAAATTGAAAAGAGAGCGATGGAGTATATCGAGAAGATAGATCAGATGGGTGGAATGATAAAGGCAATTGAGACTGGATACGTACAGAAAGAGATCCACGAAAGCGCTTACAAGCACCAACTTGCAGTTGAAAAAGGTGAAGAGATAATAGTTGGTGTGAACAAATTCCAAATAAACGAAGACTTGAAACAAAAAGAAGTGCTCAAGGTAGATCCAGAGCTTGAAAGAAAGCAAAAAGAACGAGTTAAGAAGCTCAAAGAGAGAAGAGACAACGAAAAAGTGAAGAAGATTCTTAACAAGATAAAAGAAGTTGCGCAGACCGATGAAAATCTCTTCCCGTACGTTCTCGAAGCTGTTAAATCGTACGCAACCGTTGGTGAGATAAGCAACGCACTGAGGGAAGTATTTGGAGAATACACAGAGACTGTAATCATCTGATAAATTGAAACACAATTGAAAAGGAGGGCGATAGATATGGAAAAAGGAACATGGGAAATCAAGAAGGGATTTGCGGAAATGTTCAAAGGTGGCGTCATTATGGACGTCACAACAGCTGAGCAGGCAAAGATCGCAGAAGAAGCAGGAGCGGTTGCCGTCATGGCACTTGAAAGAGTTCCTGCAGACATCAGAAAAGCCGGCGGCGTTGCGAGAATGGCAAGCATTGCCAAAATAAAGGAGATAATGGAAGCAGTTTCCATCCCTGTCATGGCAAAGGTAAGGATTGGACACATCGCAGAGGCACGTATCCTCGAAGCTCTCGGTGTTGACTTCATAGACGAGTCTGAAGTTCTAACGCCTGCAGATGACAAATACCACATAAACAAGCATGAATTCAAAGTCCCGTTTGTTTGCGGTGCAAGAAACCTTGGCGAGGCACTGAGAAGGATCGCAGAAGGCGCAGCGATGATAAGAACAAAAGGTGAAGCTGGTACCGGTAACGTCGTGGAAGCTGTCAAACACATGAGAACAGTGATGGCAGAGATTAGAAAAGTCCAGAACTTGCCATACGAAGAAATAGTAACGTATGCAAAAGAAATAGGCGCACCTGTAGAACTCGTGCAACAAGTGAAAGAACTCGGAAGACTACCGGTTGTGAACTTCGCAGCTGGCGGCGTCGCCACGCCTGCTGACGCTGCACTCATGATGATGCTCGGTGCAGATGGTGTTTTCGTTGGTAGCGGTATATTCAAATCAAAAGACCCAATGAAGATGGCAAAATCGATAGTTATGGCAGTCACGTACTGGAACGACCCAGAGATGCTCTTGAAGATATCAGAAGACATCGGCGAACCAATGGAAGGTTTGGAAATTGAAACGTTAGAAGTAAGGCTCCAAGAAAGAGGTTGGTAAGAAATGGTAATAGGGGTATCAGGCATACAAGGTGATTTTAGAGAACACAAATGGGCGATAGAAAAGCTCGGGGTCGAAACATACGTCGTACGAACTCCAGAAGACCTGGAGAAAGTTGATGGGCTTATCATACCAGGTGGAGAATCTACAACTATGATCCGCATAATGAAGCGCATAGGGCTTTTCGATGCACTGAAAGAAAAGATTTTGAAAGGTTTTCCAGTATACGGAACTTGTGCTGGACTTATAGTCTTGGCCAAAGAAATAGAGAATTACCCGCAAGAGTCCTTAGGGGTAATCAACATCAAAGTGAGGAGAAATGCATACGGACGGCAAGTAGACAGCTTTGACGAAATGGTAGAAATCAAAGGTTTTGACAGACCTTTCAAAGCGATATTCATCCGCGCTCCAAGGGTTGAAGAGTGGGGAAATGAAGTTGAAACATTGGCTTTCTTAGACAAGCACCCAATTATGCTCAGGCAAAAAAACGTGCTCGTCACATCGTTCCACCCAGAGCTAACAGACGACACAAGAGTACATGAATACTTCTTAAGTATGGTTAAGGAGTACAGGAAATAAGCATATTTATCGAGAATTTATAAAAAATTCACAAGGGGCGAACAATTCGCCCCTTTTTTGTTTGAAGAATACTAGATTGAACGCAATTTTGTTTTTAAAAACAATTTTGCTATAATACAGGTGGTTAGTCGCCCAAAATTTCAAGTGTTGTCTCACCATCCAGAAAAACGAATATGAACGATTTGGAGGATATTTTCGAAGATATCAATTAATTTAGATTATATTTGTCCAATTTTTCTATTTGACACATTTGTTGTGTCTGGTAGAATATTAAAGAAAAAATGGAGTATTTTTGTCTATTTTGGCACAAGAACAATAATGCAAGTCTTGCGATCTTGTTCATTTTTATATTCAATACTTTGTGAAAAAAATATCATCTATTAAAGGGAGGGATGTGCGTGAATTTTTCGGTACTCATTGTTACTTTTTTCACATGGTTGTTGTTAACGTGGTCCCTTGATGTTCAAGAGGTTATTGTTGGATTAGTGGTATCGTTTGCTATTTCCATTATTTTCAAACGCTACTACAACATCAAGTTCAACGCCAAGTTCGTACCCGGACTTTTCAAGTTTTTCTTTGTTTACATACCGGTTTTCGTTTGGGAGATGCTGAAAGCAAATTTTGACGTCGCTTCAAGAGTGTTGGACAGTAAAGTACGTGTTAAACCGGGGTTTGTTAGAGTTAAGACATCTTTGAAGGGTGATATTGCCAAATTGACGCTCGCCAATTCGATAACCCTAACACCAGGAACGATTGCTGTTGACATGAAAGATGACGAGCTTTACGTACACTGGATAGAAGTTGGAGGTACCGATGAGAACTCAAAACGCACGTTTTATGGTAGACTTGAAAGGTTCTTGAAGGGGGTGTACGAATGAGTGGCTCTCTTTTAATCGATTTAATTGTCTTTGGATTCACTGGACTCGGTATTTTCTTAACGCTCATCAGGTTCTTGCTCGGTCCAACGAGTTTCGAAAGATTGGTCGCTGTGGATATGATGAACGTCATGTTCATAGGCGTTCTAGTTATGATTGCGTACATATTCAAGAACAATATGTACATGGATATTGCTTTGCTATACGGTTTACTCACTTTTATCGAGACTTTAGTCTTTGCTCGCTATCTTGAAAATCGGGCAGCAAAGACTGCGGACGGTGATAAGAGATGACTGAGATAATAAGAGAAATCGTAGGCTATACGCTCACCGCGCTTGGTGCGTTTTTCTATTTCCTTGCAGGTTTAGGTTTGATTAGAATGCCGGATGTTTATACAAAGCTCCAAGCTTCAACAAAGGCAACGACTCTCGGAACCTTTTCTATCGCGCT